>JBEBGU010000609.1:0-3510 GCA_040081325.1 Prosthecobacter sp. | reverse complement strand
ATGCCGGTGATTGCGAGTTCGGTTTTTGATTCGAAGAAGTGGTAGAAGCTGCCCTTCTTGACGCCTGCTCGGTCACAGATCTGATCCACAGACGTGCTGCCATAGCTGCCGGTCCAGATCAGTTCGATCACGGCTTCGATGAGGCGTTCTTTGGCGTCGCTGGTTCTTCCCATAGGGCCGTGGTCATCGGATATAGAGACGATTAGTCAACAATTATTTCAGGCTGAACTCGTGCGCTATCTGCGCTGCGAGAACTGCAAATGAACCGCGTGGCTTCTTGACGCTGTGGAGGTCACTCCTATGATGGCGCGCCTTCACCGGCAGACTTCGTTCTAGAATCCCCCTCCTCATCTCCACTCATGGCCATCCTCGTTGACATTAACACACGCATCCTCGTCCAAGGCATCACGGGCGACTTCGGTTCCCGCCACGCTAAAGCCTCTCTCGACTATGGCACGAAGCTCGTCGCTGGCGTTACGCCAGGGAAGGGTGGGCAGAATTTTGAGCATGGCAGTCACAAGGTGCCAGTGTTTGATACGGTCTCTCAAGCTGCCAAGGAATCTGGTGCGACCGTCAGCGTGATCTTTGTGCCGCCGCCGTTTGCAGCGGATGCAATCTTAGAAGCAGTGGATGCAGGTTTGGACCTTGTGGTGGCGATCACTGAAGGCATCCCAGTCAATGACATGATCCGTGTGAAAGCGGCGATGAAAGGTAGCAAGACGCGCTTGATCGGTCCGAACTGCCCCGGCCTCGTCACACCTGGTCTGGGTGAGAAATCACATGGTGGCTGCCGCATCGGCATTGCTCCAGGGTATATCCATAAGCGTGGTAACGTGGGCGTGGTCAGCCGCTCAGGCACTCTAACTTATGAGGCCGTCTGGCAGCTCACGACTCGTGGTTACGGTCAGAGCACTTGCGTTGGCATCGGTGGTGATCCGGTCAATGGCACGAACCACCTTGATGTCTTGAAAATGTTCAACGAAGACCCAGAAACCGAAGCCATCATCATGATCGGTGAAATCGGTGGCAATGCTGAGGTCGAGGCAGCGCGCTGGGCTAAGGATAACTGTAAGAAGCCCATCTCCGCTTTCATCGCGGGTGCCACAGCACCTCCAGGGCGTCGCATGGGTCATGCCGGTGCCATCATCGGTGGCGAAGACGACACCGCTGCGGCGAAGAAGCGGATCTTGTCCGAGTGCGGTATCTCGGTCGCTGATTCCCCTGCGGACATGGCCGCTGCGCTGCTCAAAATTTGGGGCAAGTAACACCGACGCCTCCTTGAGTTTGGTTTTAAACACCCGGCAGCTTTGCCGGGTGTTTTGCGTACAGTGCCCAGGCACTAATGGAATCCACTATGCCGCGATTGCGGTCAGTCCTCATCAATTGTGCCGTAGCTGACCACAATAGAGGCGCAGTGAGTGGTGCTCTAGCATCGGGGTGTCAACAAACACCAACCACACGACACCATGCAAACCAGCACCTCCAAGCACACCGGCCAGCAGCGTTTCATTGAAACCCTCGCAGAGAGCGATCTCTTTCAGCAGTATCAGCACGCTTTCCATACGCTCACAGGTTTGCCCCTGAGTTTGCGTGCTCAGGAGGACGAGGAGTTTGTCGAAGAAGTCACCACCCGCAAAGGCGTGGCCGGCGTGGTGGCGACATTCGTTCCAGTTCGCGTCGGCAAAACACCTGTCGCTCTGATGGAAACCGGTGGCGTTCGCCTTGAGGCGGCCAATGCAGAGACCTTTGCTCCGCTCGCGACCTCCCTCATCAACGATGACCGTAATGCACATGAGGTGCGTGGTGCTCAGGTCCACTTCCATCAGGTGCCAGTCATGGAGCCTGCACGCTATCAGGCCGCTCTCGCCATCCTAAAATCCTTTGCCATCCAGCTCGGCGAGTGCGCTCACCGCATGTTGTTTGCTCAGGCCACCCATGAGCCTCAGGCGGTGAAGAATGCCAAGATCTACATCCATGCCAATCTCGCCGAGCAGATGACGCTCGAAGGCGTGGCCAAGGCCGTGAATGTCAGCCCCTTCCACTTCTGCAAGATCTTCAAGCGCGCCACAGGCCTGACCTTCACTGACTTCGTGAATCGTGCCCGTGTCGAGAAGGCCAAGCGCATGTTGATGAAGCCAGCCGCTCGCATCACCGAAGTCGCCTACGACGTCGGCTTCCAGTCGCTCTCCCACTTCAATCGTAGCTTCCGCCGCATCGCCAATGAATCCCCCACCGAGTATCGTGGCCGCATGAAGAGTGATCGCGGTATGGAAATGATCGCCGCGTAAGACGGCTCAAGATTGGTAAGTCCTAGTCACCTATCCCGAACACTGCCCAGCGGTGTTCGGGATTGTGTTTTCAACGGGATCTCGTCACCGCCCAAACGCCTGAATGAAGGCCACTTCAAGAGCGAGGCCTTCATTCACATTGGTATGCAGATGTTGATCGAGCTGGCGCAGGTAGCGGATGCGTTTGGACGTGTCCTCAGGCGTCCAGCGTTTCGCGAGTTGCGCGGTGGCGTCGCGATACTGTGTCAGGTCGAGATGTTCGGCTCCGACTTGCAGGCGGGCCACGTCACCCATCCAGGCAAGCATGAGATCCATGAGTGCGTCACGGCGTTGCAGATAGGTCGCCTCGATTTGCGCCGTCACTTCTTCCTCACGCTGCTTCAGCCAGGTGCCGTCCGTGGTCTGCTTGTAGTGGTCCTGCTCCTTTTCGAATTCCTCTTCCTGCTCCTCTTTGATCTCGTCGTAGAGTTCATCAATGATGGCCTGGAAGTCCGCTTTCAAGCCCAGCGCAGCCGAGATGCTGCCGCTGGCGCGAGTGGCCAGTTGCTCCAGCACAGCGAGCAGCTTTTGCTCATACTCATCAAAGACGCGCGCCGCAGCAGGTGGCAGCAGTGGGATCTCGATGACACGCGAAAGGATGGTCGTCAGGAGCTGTCCAGGCTGTGCTGTCAGCAGCAGTAGCAAAGGTTCTTCCAGCGTCTTGAGGAAAGCATTCTGCGCCTGAGCATTCATGCGCTCTGCATCCACAATGATGCCCAGCTTAAATCCACCCGGCCCCGTCGTGCGGTGGATCATGCGCTCCAAGTAGCGGATCGTTCCCACCTCATTTCCATTGTCACCGATGGTGATGCGGCGTGACTTACTCTGCGGTCGCAGGATCACTGCGCCCTCCTGCGCCCAGTCCTCCAGCAGCGTGTGCCGCGCCGGACTCACCAGCGCCAGCACCTTCGCCGCAAAGCTTTCCAAGTCCGTGCCACGAGGCCCCGTGATCATGTAAGCATGGCCCAGACGCCCCAGCTTCTGGGCGCGTGTCAGTAGGGTTAAAGCGTGATCAGTTTTAAAGGGCATGTCGGCGTGTCTCCACGAGTTTTAGGATCTCAGCATGGATCAGTTCCGGCGCGCGCCCCGCATCCACCACGGCGATTCGTTCCGGCTCAGCCCGCGCCAGCTCCAGGTAGCCTTGGCGCACCTTTTCAAAGAACTCGCGCGGCTGGCTTTCCAT
>JBEBGU010000608.1:0-3511 GCA_040081325.1 Prosthecobacter sp. | reverse complement strand
GAACATCAGTCTAAAATCCGACGACACGTATTTGTGGACGAAGAGCGCTGGTGGAGTCGAACTTAAAGTCCTGAAGAATCCTGGCCCCTACAAAGGTTGCCAGAACTTTCCAGTGGTGGCTGATCCCGATTATGTGATCGAGGCCTGGTTCACCAACAGCGTTGAAGGCGGCGCTGATGTGGGCCTCACCATCCCCGTGGGAGATCAGCAGCGTACGACCTGCTGGTTCTGGCCGGGTGACGGCGGCTGGGCCGGCTTCGGCAAGGTGGATGGCCAAGATCCTCAGTCCCCCGACATCGAAAAAGGCTGCTCCACTTCGTTCCAATTGGTTCCGGGCGAGCTAACTTTCGTGCGCACAGAAGTTCGGCGCACTCCCAGCAACGTGGATCTTCGTTTCATGGTCAATGGCAGGCTGATGGGTGACTATCGTGGTCCAACCAGCCGTTTGAACATGAGCACTGCTTGGTATGTGGGCAGTGATCCTGAACAAGCGAGCATCGGCGGGCGTGCGGTCACGTTTCACCGCGTCACCGTTCAGAAACTGGACCTGGAGACTGAGAAGAAGCAGGCAGTGCCAGCAGCACTGCTCACCGCTGATCCACGGATTGACAAGCTAGAGGCCGGCTTCAAAGCAGCTTATGACATTAAAGCACAAAAACCTTATATCGCCGCCGTCGCCGCTTTGAATCAAAGCTACATCACTAACGGCATCGCCCGTGCGTTGACACAAGCGAACGGCAAGAGCGATGAAGTCGCCGCGCTGGACGCCGAAAAGACCGCCATCGAGAAAGGTGAGGGTGTTCCCGCAGAAGATGCCGCCGACACATCCGAATCCGTCAAAGCGCTGCGCAACACTTACCGTATCGCCTTGGCAAAGCTCGAAGCGGATCGCACGAAGGCTGCTGCACCGCTTTACGACATTTATCTCAAGGCTCTCGACGCCTACATCATCGAACTCACCCGTGCGGACAAGATCCAGCAGGCACAGGACGTGCAGGCCTTTCGTGAGAAGATCGCGCAGCAGAAAAATCAAGTTGCAACTCCAGCGCCGAAGCCAGCTACCCCGGCCCCGAAGGCTCCGGAGTTCTCCTGGCGCAAAGCGGCTGAATATATCGTGAGTGCCGGATCAAGCTGTCGTCTTGCCAAGGAGGGGCAGGAGTTTGACGTGCAGGCCGGACAGGCGATCCCCGACGGAACGTTCGACATCGTGGAACTGCACTTCGACCGCCTCGGCTCCACCCTGCCGCCGCCTACGGATGCGGATTTTCAGGTGTTGAACGGTCTGAAGACCCTGCGCGTGTTTCATGTGCGCGCCGTGCCGCAGCTCACGGACGCTGCGTTTGCCTTCCTCGCCGACAACCCTGCTCTCACGAGCTTGAAACTCGAAAACACGGGTGTGTCCGATGGCGTGCTCAAAAATATTGCAGGATTCAAGAACCTTAAAACGCTGCACATTCACAACAGCCCGGCCTTCACCGGCAAAGGCATCGAACAAGCCGCTTATCTGCCAGTACTGGAGGATCTAACCCTCTACGCGACCCAGTTTGATGATGCGGGCATCGCGGCACTGCAAGCGTGCCAGAACGTCAAGCGGTTGCACCTTTACAGGACTGAGGTGACTGATGTTGGGCTGCAAAAGCTACGGTCACTCCAAAGCCTCACATGGCTTACCATCAGCCTTACCAAGGCCACGGATAACGCCATCGTTGCGTTCAAGACTGCAAAGCCGCAGTGCAAAGTGGATTGAGATATGAGTGAATTACGCTTGCGGTCTAGGAACGACTCCTGCAAGGCTAACGATAAGTTTCAACTCTATGAGCACATCATCCTCTGCCTCTAAACCCTCTGGTCAGTGGGAACCGCCTACGCTGGAGGAGATGCAGGCCATGCTGCCGCAGTATCAGTTTACTGCCGTGCTCGGACGTGGCGGCATGGGGGCCGTTTACAAGGCTGTGCAGGTTTCGCTCGACCGTGCTGTCGCCATCAAGGTGTTACCGGCTGATCTGAGTGACGATGAAGACTCGCAGTTCGCTGAGCGCTTTAAAAACGAGGCGCGGACGATGGCGAAGATGAATCACCCCGGCATCGTCAACGTGTTCGACTTTGGTGAAACGAACACAGGTCTGCTCTTCATCGTCATGGAGTTCATCGACGGAACGGACATCTCGAAGATGATCATCTCTCAGGGCAGACTGACGGAAGATTATGCGCTGGCGATCACGGCCCACGTCTGTGATGCCCTGAACTACGCGCACCGGAATGGTGTGGTGCATCGTGACATCAAGCCAGCAAACATCCTCATCAACATGGAGGGCGAGATCAAGGTGGCTGACTTTGGTTTGGCTAAAGCCAATGATGCTAGTCAAACTGGCCTAACCAAAACAAACATGGCGATGGGTACGCCTGACTTCGTGTCGCCAGAGGCTTTTATTCCTGGCTTCGCGCTCGATGGTCGTGCCGATCTGTATGCCGTGGGAGTCATGCTTTACCAGATGCTCACGGGCGAAATCCCACGCGGTATCTGGAAGATGCCGAGCGCGAAGCTGGGCACCGATCCGCGTTTTGACGCCATCATTAGCAAAGCGATGCAGACCGATCGCGAAGTGCGCTACCAAAGTGCAGCGGATATCCATCAGGATCTGCATAGTATCATGACCACGCCGCTCGCGGTTTTGATCCAGCAACAGCAAGCCGCCGCCGAGGTCACTGCCTGTGCCACACATGCGCAGAGGCAGGCAGCCAGCGGTCCGCAGAAACCCATGGCCAGTGGGCCGCAGAGGCGAAAGCCAGAACAGTCTGTTCTCAATGCTCCACCCCCGGCCAAAAAATCCAGCCTCGGTCCCATGATCGGCATCGCTGCTACCGTCGTTCTCATGGCAGGGCTGGTTTACATGCTCAAACCGCCAGCCAAGAAGCTTGCACCACAAACGGCGGCATCCATTCCCAAGCCACAGGACGACAAACCACCGGCCCCCGTGCCAGAATCTGCTCCTGTCCCGAGTGGCAGCGCAGGCTTCTCCAACTTCGCGCCCACCGCCCAATGGCGCGATGAACTGGCAAGCACAGATCCGTGGCGTCCGGCCTGGCAACGTGTAGGCGGCGAGATTCACGTCGCGGAGCCCAAAAATCCCATGCGCGTCTTTGCCGACCTGCGTCAGGACTCTGCGCTGCGCGTCCGTTTCCGTTCCCAAAGTGACGCTGCCTTCCTGGACCTCATTCAACGCCTCAACAAAGTGGGAATAGGCCCGCGCTATGTGATCACTGTCTGGACCAAGGAAAAACTCGGCGGCTCACTGGATATTCTCCCCTTCAAGAAGGACGGTGAGCGGCGCACGTTGGCCCCGCTCAAGAGCCAGCCACCGCTGGGCACCGGTACCGAGCACACCGCCGAACTCTATGCCATCGGCGACCGCCTCACCTTCTTCTTTGACGGGCAGTTGCTGAGCGAAGCCCAGGACACCACTTTCACCGAAGGCTTCCCAGGCCTCATGGCCAGCAAGGGCATCGAACT
>JBEBGU010000607.1:0-3512 GCA_040081325.1 Prosthecobacter sp. | reverse complement strand
TTGTTTACCTGTCGGCCGCCAATCGATCCTCATGAAGCGATTCCCCGTCACCTGCCCCAGCTGTAGTCACCGACTCGAGGTGAAGCGACTCTGCTGCACGGAATGCGGCACCGAAGTCGAGGGCGTCTATCCCCTGCCGGACCTCGCCGCCCTCTCGGCGGAGGATCAGGCCTTCATCTGCGATTTCGTGAAAGCCAGCGGCAGCCTGAAGGAAATGGCCGCGCTGCTAAAGGTCAGCTACCCCACCGTGCGCAACCGGCTCGATGAAGTCATTGCCAAGCTCCAACCCACGCCTCCCACACCATGAAACTCAGCCAAATCCTCTTCCATCCTTTCCTCCGCATCGCCGGGGGCACGGCGCTCCTTCTCGGGCTCGCCGCCATCACGCTAACTGGGCTCATCGGAGCCGGACAGGGGTTGCATTTCGACGGAGTGCTGGACACTCATGCGGGCAAAAGCGGTCCTTGGTGGCTTTTCGTGGCCGAGGGACTCATCGACTGGATCAGCCTCGCTGTGTTGCTCCTGATAGCTGGTCGGGTGATCTCAAAGACGGCCTTCCGCAGCATCGACCTGCTCGGCACCCAGGCCCTTGCTCGCTGGCCTACTGTACTGGTGGCGCTCGCTTGCCTTGCACCGGGATTTCATCGCTTCACAGAAGCGCTGACCAAATCGATTCTCGGCCTGAAGCCCGGCCAGGTGCCGCAACTGCCCGGAGGAGGCCCGGACGCCGTCGTTTTCGCCCTCGTCACACTATTCATGCTCGCCTGTACGGTGTGGATGGTGGCGCTGATGTGGCGGTCCTTCGCCCACTGCTGCAACGTACGCGGAGGCAGGGCCGTGGGCACCTTTGTCATCGCCCTGCTGCTGGCAGAGGTGCTCTCGAAAGTGCTCATCGGTCAGCTTTTTCGTCTGCTTTAAATTCCATCCCAAAACCCGCCATGACGCACTACCGAGCCACCTGGAGCACCCTGTTGCGAATCATCAGCGTGGCGGCCTCGCTGCTATGCGTGTGCGTCGCCATCCAGGAAAGGCATGCGCTGGCTACTGGCGATATTGGCAGTCTCGATTTTTGGTTCGGTGTGCTGCCGCTGGCGCTGCTCATCGGGACCGCGCTCTGCACCGTGCGCGGTTACAGCATCACGCCGGACGCCATCCTCATTCACCGCCTCTGCTGGAAGACCAAACTGCTGCGCCAGGGCCTGGAATCCGCCGAGTATCAGCCCGGTGTCATGCGCCACAGCCTTCGCAGCTGTGGCAATGGCGGCCTCTTTTCCTTCACCGGCTGGTACCACAACCGCACCCTGGGCACCTACCGCGCCTACGCCACCGACACCCACCGCACCGTGGTCTTGCGCCTCAGCGGAAAAACCATCGTGCTGACGCCTGATGAGCCAGAGCGTTTCGTGAGCGAGTTGATGGGCAAGGTCTGATGGTCTGGGTCGCCGAGTTCGCGGCGCTCACTTGTTCACTCCGCCGATCTCAAACACCCGCACTGCACGATCTCGTCCATCCGTGGCGAGGAGTTTGCCGTTGGGGCTGAAGGTGAGGCTGCTGGGGAGGCCTTCGAGGGCGGTGAAGGTTTGCAGGAGGGTGGCGTCGGTGTAGCGCCAGAGTTTGAGGCTGTGATCGGCGGAGCCGGTGGCGAGGAGGAGCTGGGTGGGATGGAAGGTAGCGGCGCTGATGGTGGCGTCGTGGGCGCGGAAGCGATGTCTCACGGTGAGGGTGTCGGCATCGAGGATCATGACCAAGCGGTCGCTGCCACCGACGGCGATGAGGCGGCGGTCGGGTGACGCGGTGAGGGCGTAGAGGGCGCTGTCGTGATCGAGCGAGGCGAGGATGCGGCCCGTTCGCGGATCGAGGCTGGCGATGGTGCCTTTTTGGGTGTTGTCGGGCTGGAGTTCGCTGGAGATGGCGATGATATGGCCGCGTGTGCCGGCGAAGACGGCTTTGTAGGCTTCGTGTTTGAGCTCGTGGAGCACGGTGCCGGTTTGAGTGTCGTGGATGATGAGATGGCTGCGGGGCGACGGCGTGGTGCGCAGGAGGCGTGCGCCACTTTCGTCAAAGTCGAGGTGCATGGTGCCGTCGGCGCTCAACTCGGCGGGACGTGACCACTTCTCGCTCAAGCCGTCTTTGGTGGTGTGCCACAGGCTGAGGGCGGAGCCGGGTGTGGTGACGTTGTTGCGTGAGTAAGCGGTGGCGATGAGGCCGGTAGCGAGGTGGACGGCGCTGATGGTGTGGTTTTCGGCAAGGGGCGCGGCGATGGCGGCGGGCTGGCGCGGATCGGAGAGGTCGAAGCGTGTGGCGGAGGCTTTTTCGCCTCGGGCGAGCAGCGTGGTGTCGGAGAGGAAGTGACAGGACCAGCCTTCGTCACTGCCGGGGAGCATCTCGGCGAGTGGCTGATCCGTGAGGTGCCAGATCTGCGGTGGGGATTGTTGCGTGAGGAGGTGACCGCTCGTGTGATTCACGCTGAGAGGCAGATGGCCGATGTAATCGGAGGTGCCGTGGAAGCTGCCCGTGGGTGCGAGATCGCTGTGATGAAAAAAGTGCAGCGTGCGGCTGACGGCGAGGCTTTGGGAAGCGCTGCCGCCGAGGGTGATGAGGTTGCTGCCGGCGCTGTAGGCGACCTGAGCGATGGGCATGGCAGCGACTCGCCGGCGTTTGATGAGGACGCCGTTGTTGGAATGATAAACCTCCAGATCGCCGGAGATGAGGCCGATGACGAGCCGGGCATGATCGGGGCTCGCTGCCATGGAGTTTGGGTGGGCGTTGAGACGCTCGTGAAAGGCGAGGTTGCCCTCGGTGAGATTGAGGCCCCTGAGGTCATAGTCTTGGTGCTGGATGAGTGCCAGGACATGTCCGTGCGAGGCAAAGATCATCCGCAGGGGCTGGAAGGGTTTCGTCCAGCGCACGTTGCCGGTTTCGGTGTCGATGAGATGCAGCGCGGGGCTGTCGAAGTCGGCGAAGGCCGCGAGCGTGCCGGTGGCATTCAGCGCGAGCGTTTGCAGAAAGGGATGCGCGGCGGCGTCTGAGCGCGAGACGGGGAAGCTGCGGAGTTTTTTGCCGGTGATGAGATCAAACAAGGCGGCCTCGCTGGCGGAACTGGTTCGGGCGAGGAGGCGTCTGCCATCGGCGGAGAGGCTGAGGCGTAGCTCGCCTGCGTGGCCGGTTTCGAGGGTGCAAAGGAGTTTTTTGCTCACCACATCCACGATGCCGATGCGCCCATCGCGACTGGCGATGGCGAACTGCGCGGGTGCATTCGGAACGGCACAAACATCCGTCACCTGTTCGCAGAAACCGGGGATCGTGAGCGTGCCGAGTGATGAATCGCGCTTCGCGGCGAGGTAGCGCCAGCTTTGATCGCGCAAGGCCGTGGGCACGACTTCAAGCGCAGTCGTCATGTGTGTCACATCGCCCTCTTGGAAGGCGACATCGGCCAGAGCGATCTGCGCGGTGGCGAGGGATTGGCGGGCCACGTGCTCGCTGGCCATCACCTTCCAGACAAAGCCGATGCT
>JBEBGU010000606.1:0-3514 GCA_040081325.1 Prosthecobacter sp. | reverse complement strand
GGCACTAGGCGGCAACTGGAACTTGCCTCACGGCGACTTGCGCTCGGCTTCAAGCTGGGCGGCAAATTTTAGAATCTCATCGGGTCCGAGGGTAAACTGGTCGTCCACGGACTGCTTGAGGTAACGCTTGTAGAAGGGGGCAGAGTCCTGCGTGGTTTCGCCCCAGACTCTTTGGCAACCCAGTTTTTGCGCGATCATGCAGACAGCCTGGAGCAACTGGAATCCGACGGATTTCACATTCACGAGTCTGCTGGCAATGCGTGGATGCACGAACAGGAAGTCTAGTGCGAGATGATGATGCCAGGTGCGTCGAAGCATTGCTCCGCCGAGGCTGGCGGGGAACCAGTCGGCGGTAATCTTCAAATGAAAACAGAACTCTCCCTGCGGGTCTGCGGCGATCATGCGCCGGAGGTCGGAGAGACTGTGAGCAGCGGAATCGGTGTCGCGGTAATGCCTCCAACGCTTTGCGGCAAGGAGAGCAAACTCGCGAGAATCCGCAGCGCGAGTTTGCATGGCCTCGTCATCAAGTGTCGGGACGCGCCATCGAGTAGTGGAGATGACCTCGGCGTGGTCAGCAAAGTTGAGCGTCACATCCGCAGGTTCGTCGTCGTGTAAAACGGCGAACGTGATGGGAATGATGGGCGTGGCTTTCATAGAGGCAGGCGATAAGAAACCCGAAGCCACGAGGCTGAGTCATCGCCAACCAAACTGCAATCTCCATTTCAATCAGCCTTCCCCCTCCATCGCCGACGACATGGACGGAAAGGATTCTCAGGGTGTGGATGGTGGAGCCACGGCGAAGCGTCCGAGAAAAGCGGAAGGCGCAATGGCAGGCACCGAAGACTGGGCAAAGTCCGTTTCATTGCGTGTGATGATGAAAGCAGCCTTGGCTTTTTCCGCCGTCACTGATGTCCACCACGATGATCATGCGTGCTTGCGGTCCAAGTGATTCAGATGCGCTGATTCTCTCTCAAGGTCTGCGGCAAGGATGCCAGCAGCACGTTTCAAATCGGGATGGAGCGGCGCTTGCAGATGCTGCCGCAGATTGCGCGCCTCACGCGCAAAGAACTCGGCGACGGTCGTTCTCTGCTGCCGGGTCCAGTCGCTCAAGAACTGAAAATCCTCGTCAGGAAGGGGAATGGTGATGGTGGACATGGGCAACCCTTAGGCTGGGATCATGCGATCACTTTCGCCAGCTTCCGTGCCGTTGGCTTCCTGCGGCGGGGCGGCTTGGCGATGAAGAAGCTGTTCTTGTTACCGAGCACGCCCGTGAACACGTCTTCAGCAGCGAACTGTACTTTCAGATAGGCGACGAGTTCCTGCTCGGTCATCTGGGCGGTAGGTTTGAGTTTGGTCTTCATGGGGCATGAGTAATCTTGTGGACGGTGGGACTCAACAGGTTAAACGCTCCGCTTCGAGGTAGTCGGCCATGTCGGCGATTTGCGGGCGTTCGATGTGGAAATGGTCTTCCACGGTCTGGTTGAGCTGGCGTTTGTAGAACGGAGCAGAATCCAAGGTGGCTTCACCCCAAACGCGCTTGCATTTCAGAACACGAGCGATGAGGCAGACGGCCCGCAGAATTTCAATACCGACGCCCTTCACGTTGGTTACTTTCCCGCAGATGCGAGGATGCACGAACAGGAAGTCGATCATGAGGTGATGACACCATGTCCGCCGGACCATCGCGCCGCCGAGGCTGGCACGGAACCAGTCAGCGGTGACTTTCAGATGGAAGCAATACTCGCCTTGTGGATCGGCGGCGATCATACGCTGGAGTTCGGCTAAACTGCGGGCGGCAGTGTCTGTATCCCGGTAGTGCCGCCAGCGTTTGGCAGCGAGACGGGCAAACTCTCGAGCATCAGTGGCTCTTGATTGCATCACGGAATCGTCGTCCAGCTCGGAAGGCACACGCCAACGGGTCGTCGAGATCACATCAGCGTTGTCGGCAAAGTTGAGCGTGACGTTGGCCGCCTTCTCGCCACGCAAGACAGCAAATGTGATGGGAACAATGGGCGTGGCTTTCATACAGGAAGATGAAAAGAAACCTGAAGCTGCGAGGCTGAGTCATCACGATTCAAACCGCAATCTTCATTTTGACCCGTTGAGCGGCATTTACGTGAGCTGGTCGGACTTGCGGGGGCTGTAGCGGATGGCGTGAGCCTTCCTTCTTTGAAGGTAGAGCGCACGCCACATTCTACACTCTCTCAAACCTCGGAAGGCTCACACCATCCGCTACAATGGAACAAAGCCGAGATCTGAATCGGAATGCCTTTCTCTCACAGCGGCGGTAGGGAACTTGGTCCGCCAAGCGCCGTTCGGTGACGGCAGATGGCGGACCATCTGCCCTACCTACTGAAGCCTGAGAGACCACTGCAGAAAGCTATAGCACCCGCTCCCACTCTTTAGCGATCACCTGATATTGCTCACGCACCACTTTGATCACGGTCGGTGCCGCATAGATCCAGCCGGGCAGGATACCCCAGGCGAAAACGAGGCAGATCAGCCCATTCGACAGCGCACGCTTCCAAAGCATGACGGAACCCAGAATGGTGATCACACTCGCTGCACCGATCACGACCTGCCAATGCCACCTTTCAAGCCCTGTAGGCAGTGCCACAAAAAGCATCGTCAACACCACGAGCCGCGTCGCCCACTTGTAACAACTTCGCACCGACTCGCGCTGCCGCTCCGGGGTCATTGTAGCTCATCGTGGGCTTCATGCAGCAGGCTTCAGACCCTGACAAGCAAAGAGGCATGAGACTCATCGCCTCATGCCTCTCGATTCAGAGTTCAATCCTGCTATTAGGCACCATCAGGACGCTTGGCGGGCGGCGCTGAGTCCTGGCCCTCACGTGGCACTTCAGGGCGGCGCTGATTTTCGCGAGGCGGTCCTTCATCACGGCGGATGTTGCTGCGGATCTCATCCATTTCGCGCAGTTTGTTGCGGAACGGTTCTGGCACAGCAGCGCGCTCTTCGTCGGTGTTCACCGGCCAAGTTTTTTCTTCACCGTCTTTGGGTTTCACGGTGAAGACTTGGCGACCATCGTCACGACGCAGGCTGTAAATGCCGGAGTCATCACTGCGCGTGATGTTTGCACTCTGATGGGATTCGCTATGCGCCGAACTGCGAGCTTCACTCTTGGGCGCATCAGGCGGACCTGAGCGGCGGTTTTCGCCATCGCGTGGACCACGTGCTCCCTCGCGTGGCTCGCCGTCACGGCGACCTGAGCCTTCAAACATCGGTGGCTGGGGCATGGACCCACGGTGGCCATCACGATTCCATTCCTGCACGCGCTCCTGATACTCTCGTGTGCGTCGCTGGAACTCCTCACCAGCGTCACGCCACGGCTCCATGTTGCCCCATTCACCACCGCTGTGCATGCCTGGGAAGCCGGGCATGAAGCCGCGTGATCGCTCCTGATTCACGGCCATCATGCGTTCACCGATTTTGATCGTGATCTCCTTTTGCTGGCCACCTGTGATCACGGTCAGAGCGACCTGATCATCCTTTTTC
>JBEBGU010000605.1:0-3521 GCA_040081325.1 Prosthecobacter sp. | reverse complement strand
GGGTTCAAGCCCATGCTGGTTTCCCAAGTATTGGGCATACCGTCGCCGTCGGTATCGGTGGTCTGGGCCACACCAGTGACCGCAGGCAAAAGCAAGAGGAGACAAACGACCGCCTTTCGGATGAAGTCGGCAGTGACTCGTTGGAATTGTGCGGGAAGTATTTTCATGGCGAAGGCGGAATGGTAGGGTTGCTGAGAGCTAAGAAAAAATGGGCCGCAGGAGGGAACTGAGAGGAGGTGTTTTTGAATTGGCTTGGTGGGTGGATCTCTTTGTTCTGGCTTGCTGCGGCCCGGAGGGGCACGGGCCGTGGGCGGCCCGGCTCCATGTGCTTAAGCCTTGATTACAGGCTCATGTGGCTGACGGGGTCGCTCCAGTCGCTGTAGCCGGTGCTGCCGCCGACGGCGCGGACTTGGAACTGGTAGTTGCCGCCGGGGGTCAGGCTGCCGATGGGCATGGAGCGGGAGCTGGTGTGCAGGCCGCCTGTCTGCCAGGGACCTGGTGCTCCGTTCGGGCCGATGAGGGCGTAGCGCACTTCGTAGCACTTGGCGTTATCAATGGGGCCGACACGCACGAGAAGCTGGCAGGACATGCCGTTGATGATGTCTTTAATCGTCGGTGCCGTGAGCTGAACAGAGGCGCGATTCGTGCTCACGGCTTCAAAACCACTGGAGAGCAGCGTGGCCAGGTCGTTGTTATGATTTTCCTGCACATAACCCGCCAACTGACGCAGCAGGCCGATGAGGATTTCCCGCTTGTTGTTCTTGTCCGCCGTCTCCTCTGGCCCGCCGTGTAAGGCTGCCGCGATGGAGAGACTGAAAGCCGTGAGGGCCGCCTGAAGCACCACCAGAGTGACGGGCGGGTTCGGATAGGCGGCATTACCATAGAGCTTGGAAAGCACGGCGGTGGCCGTTTCTTCCAACGAGTGATCAGAGGCGGCTGCAAAGCCGAGGAGGATGCGGAGCTGGAGCATATGTTTAGGCTTGGGCTGCGGCAAAAACCCATTCCAAGTTAGGCCGCTATCCCAACGCAATTTATTGCCTTGAGCGTCAAAGCCATCCCAGGTGACGGGAATTTTAGCCATGGTTACTGTTCTGTTTGGTGTTCTGTTTCGTGGGTTCTAGGCACTCTCCCGTGAGCGTGCGTGATCGTGTTGGCGTCCCCGCAAAGCCGCTGGAGTGAGAGTGATGCGGACATTCCTGTCTGCACCAGCCGCCAAAAGAAGATAAAACCCAAGCAGCAGACAGGAATGTCTGCACCACTCTTGATTCTGAGGGTTTTAGATGCACTGAACGGGCGCTGATCTGCCCTTGAAAAGGTTTTGTCCGACACGGACTGAGTTTGATCTGTGATGAAAAAACATTGGTCCGGCGCTGACGGGCTTTGGTCTGCTTGTGACGGAGTTTAGTCCGGCATGAAAAAGGTTTAGTCCGGCGCTGACTGAGTTTAGTCCGCGACGGACTGAGTTCGGCCACGGGCGAAAAGGTTTTGTCCGTCATGGATCGAGTTAAGTCCATGGCGGAGTGACTTTGATCCATGACGGAAAAGGTTTGATCCGTGACGGACTGACTTTGGTCCGTGATGGAAAAGCTTTTGACTGAGCCGAAAAGGTTTTGTCCGTCACGGAAAAGGTTTGGTCCCTGAGGGAGGAAACCGTCTCTGCGGCAAAGCCAAACCCCGAGGCTCGTAGAAAAAACGCCATCCAACTTGCAAACCACCTTTTCCACCCCGGACCGAACTAAGCGAGCCGTGAGCCGTGAGGCTTTTAGGTGTGGCTAATTGAATAACGCAGCTCATTTGGCTATTAACTGAAAATTCATCACTGAATGACAAGATTAATATCAAAGTTTCTTTTATCTGACGACTACAAATCGTAACCACGGCCTTATAGTCTTCGGTGTGAGGCGCAACGAATGTACAGTCGGTGCGGGTCGGTCATCGTGGCAGCCAATCAAGTCACCCACGCAGAAGAGATGCTGTGTCAGGGGCGAGTGGTACTTGGTTAAGAGTGGCATTCGAGAGTTTAATCGCAGGACGAGCGTGTTCCCATAGGACCGCTCGTCTCAGATGGGGTGGAGCGAGCCTAGCATGCGCGAATGTCCGCGTGAGGGTTGAGCGATTGTGCTGGGTGTTCTCCCGCCCGCCAAGAAACGAGCGGGCTATGGCCACGCTCATCGTGCGATTGAGCGGCCAACACTTTTTAAACGTCTATTGCAGCTTGGTTTCCGTAGGAACACTCAGCGTAATGGGTGTGCTTGAATCGCTAAAAGGCTGCACAACGGCAGGTTGCAGTACCACCGGGACACTCAGCTTGGCGGACTCAGCCTCCAGTTGGATGAGTTGCGTGACGGTGGCGAACTGATAGCCACGTGCTTTGAGATCATCCAGTGTGGAAGGCATGGCATTGACCGTCGTTTCGTGGATGTCGTGGCACAGGATGATCGAGCCAGATTTTGTCTGAGATAAAATGCGATCATGCACCTTTTGGAATGAGCGTGGATGCTGCCAATCGAGTGGGTCAACATCCCAAAGGATCGTCGGATAACCAAAGGTCTCCTGAATGCGCTTGCGCTGTGAAAGCCGGGCCTCTCCATACGGTGGACGGTAAAGCATGGGGGTTTTACCGCAGGCTTTCACGATAGCATCATGGGTGCGCTGCAACTGCGAATCGACACTTGTCGTACCAAGGGCCGTGAGCAGCGGATGCGACCAACTGTGATTCGCTACCTCATGCCCCTCATCAGCGATGCGTTTGACGATCTGCGGGTAAGTAACGACGCAGCGCCCCACCATGAAGAAGGTGGCTTTGATATTGCGCTCCTTCAGCATATCGAGCAGACGAGGGGTAGTATCAGGGTTTGGGCCGTCATCAAAAGTGATCGCGATAACTGGGCCGGGAACCTTACAGTTTGTGAATACAATTTTTGCAGGTGGCTTTGCCGTTATCGCAGGCGCGGTTTCCACCACCGGGATGGCCTTTCTAATCTCGATCTGTGGCTCTGGCTCGGCCACAGCAGTCGCCGTAGTCTGGGCCACACAAGCGGTGGAAAAAATGAAAAAGGCGAGGGTTCGTACTAGTTGCATGACGTCTTGCAGAGAAGCCGGAATCGGCCTTGAAGCCAGCAGGAGTTTACACACCGATTTTAATTTTTAGCGTTCACATTAAATCGCCACCTCATACAATGTTCATCACCACATTGGCACTGCCGACGCCTGAAGTTTCCGCAGCGCTGTTTTTTTCTAAACATGCATCAAGCAAGCAGTGATCACGATAAGACCTGTTCGGGAGAGACGCGGTGACGCATCGTTTTGCAAAGTTCGCGGCTTGATTAGTCGGTATAATGCTGAGGACAAGGATACACGCATACACGCGCTTCTTGAATTGACACATCACTTGCGTGACGATGTGATGTGGCTGCGTTAAACGCATCTCACATTATGAACCGCCGATCCTTTTTCCAATCCACAGCCGCCCTCACTGCTGGCGCTGCATTTGTCCCCTCAGGCTCCCGCGCTGCTGCGGT
>JBEBGU010000604.1:0-3528 GCA_040081325.1 Prosthecobacter sp. | reverse complement strand
ATGGCGTCTTGAGCCAACATTGGCCCTGCGATCAGGCAAATCATCAAGCCAACAAAAGCCCCTAAACAAGCTTTTGGCTGGATGATTGGTTTGCCGCCGTTCATGGCTGGTGGCGGAGGGAAACTGAAGGAGCCTATCGTTCGCGATTGATCAGGGCTTAGGAGCAGCGACTGGCGCTGGCGGAACCACTGGCGCTGGAGCCTTGACTGCCTCAACAGCAGGCGCTGGCTTTGCTGCGGCAGGTGCTGGCGATTTGGGCGCTTCAGCAGGTTTCGAAGTCGGTGCGGGAGCAGGTACTGTTTTCACGTCAACAGGCTCTTTCATGGCCGGAACCACAGCGGATTTGGTTGCATCCGCAGGTTTGACTTCAACAGCTGGAGCTGGTGGTGGTGTAGCAGGTGCGACTGGAGCAGGCGGCTCACTGAACACCTTTTTGCCAACATTTCCCGCATGACGCTTCGTCGTCAGCATGGCCAAAGAAATCGTGAGGACGAAAAGGAGGACTGCCAAATAGACAGTACCCTTCTGCAACACGTTGGTGGTTTGTGCTCCCACTAGCTGGGTCATAGCACCATCACCAAAGGACGCGCCTAGACCCTCCTGCCGCGGGCGCTGCATGAGAACGATGAGAATCATGAGGAGGCAGACGAGAACCTCGACTACCGTGAGAATGCCAATCAAAATGTCCATAAGGGGGCGCGAATATGGGGGCAGACCTTGTTTTGGCAAGCAGCTTCTCATCGCCTTCCAAGAGTTCGCTGATCGGAAGTTTTTTTGACTAATTCTTTATAGGAATCCGCTGAGATACTCGACAGACTGTGTATCCAACCTCCTCAATCTAATATGTCACACCAAAAGAACGCCGAAGCCCAAGGAATCACCTTTGAAAAGCAAACGCCAGGATACCTGAATCTCTGCATTCGCTCTGGGAATCAATTGATCACCTCCGGCCATGTAAGCGATCTCAAGGGAAAATTAGGAAGTAATGTGACCACCGAGGCGGGCTATCAGGCTGCGCGCAATTGTGCTGAAAAAGTTCTGCGTTCGGTCTGGAATACTCACGGTTCTCTCGACGGCCTGAGAGTAATCAAGGTTCTAGGATGCGTGAACTCGACGCAGGACTTCACCGAACAACATCTGGTGATCAATGGATGTTCTGATCTCCTTCATGCGATTTTCGGTAAAGATGGCGACGGCTATCATGCCCGAAGTGCCTTGGGCTTTGCGCAGCTTCCAACAGGAGCTGCCGTCGAAGTGGAAGCTGTGTTTGAAATACTCTAATGATCAAATCGTTACTTCTGCATCCTCTTCAAACGCATCTTTGATTGGCTTGATGATCATGCCAGCAGCGACGGTGTTGTTCGTCTGGTCATCAACAAGAATAAAGCTGCCTGTCGTGCGATTCTCGGCATAGGAGTCAAAGAAGATCGGGGCCGATGTACGGAGGCGGATGCAACCAATGTCATTGAGGCTAAACTCCAAGCTTTCTTGAGACTTCTCAAGAGTGCTGATGTTCACTTTGTAGAGCACCTCTGTTACGACGGCACGAACTTCATTCGTCGTATGACGCAGATGGAAGCGGCCACGAGGCTTAAGCGTCTTTTTATCAGCAAACCAACAGATCATGGCATCGAACTCGTGACCAACTTCTATTGGCTCCCCTGACTTCACAATCATTCCACCTCGACTGGTATCGATCTCGTCAGCAACGGTAATGCTATAGCTCAGCTGTGGTATGGCCTCCGTTTGTTCGCCTTCATAAGTATGAATACCAGTAATGCGAGACTTCATTCCTGAAGGATGCACCAACACCTCATCACCGATGCGGAATGTGCCACTAGCGACACGACCCGCAAAGCCACGATAGTCATGGAGATTACCGAGTTTCGAATCATTCTGATCCGAAATCGGTCGAATCACCCATTGGACCGGTAAGCGAGCTTTGTCGGCGGTGTTTTGCGTTAAAACCTGAACAGTTTCAAGATACTCCAATAGAACTGGCCCATTGTACCACGGCGTTTTGGTGGACCTCTCAACAACATTGTCACCATTAAGGGCGCTCATTGGAATGGGGCAAATTAGCGGCAAGTTGTCCATCCCCTTGGCAAAAGCCATGTAGTCAGCCAAGATCTTTTCATACACGGCTTGGTCAAAGTTAACCAAATCCATTTTGTTAACGGCCAACACAACGTGCTCGATCCGCAAGAGGCTTGCCAGATAGGTGTGGCGCATCGTTTGCTCAATGACTCCCAGTCGTGCGTCAACCAGGATGATCGCCAAGTCAGCCGTGGAAGCACCTGTCACCATATTCCTCGTGTACTGAATATGCCCAGGTGTGTCTGCGATGATAAACTTGCGTTTAGGCGTGGCAAAATATCGATAGGCCACATCAATGGTAATTCCCTGTTCCCGTTCGGCACGCAGGCCATCTGTTAAGAGGGCAAGGTTAACATGACCGTCACCGCGTCGCTTTGAAGACTCTTCAACTGCGAGCAGTTGATCTTCAAAAATGGATTTAGAATCATAAAGCAATCGTCCAATGAGAGTGCTTTTACCATCATCCACGCTGCCAGCCGTGGTGAAGTGAAGAAGAGATGATTCGGTGGGGTTGACGAGTACGTCCATGGATTCAAAAAGTAAGAGAGTTGAGTTCTAAATGGCCGCGCTAGTTATCAGAAATAGCCTTCCTTTTTGCGATCCTCCATCGCCGTTTCAGAGCGCTTGTCATCGGCACGAGTCCCACGTTCCGTCTGACGAGCGGCCGCCACCTCAGCGACAATGTCGTCAATACTGCTTGCCGTGCTTTCGACTGCGCCTGTACATGTTGCATCTCCAACTGTTCGGAAACGAATCGTCATCTCGCGCACTTTAGGCTTCTCTTCTTCTAATAGCGGGATGAATCCCGTCTCGGCGTCTAAGAGCTGACCGTGCCTCTCAATGATTCGTCTTTGATGGCTGAAGTAGAGACTAGGAAGCGGAATATTTTCCTGACGAATGTACTGCCAGATATCCATTTCCGTCCAGTTGCTTAGCGGGAAGACACGGAAATGCTCACCAAAGTGTTTCCGCCCATTAAATATGTTCCAAAGCTCAGGTCGTTGGTTCTTGGGGTCCCATTGGCCAAATTCATCGCGGTGGCTGAAGAAGCGTTCCTTTGCTCTCGCCTTTTCTTCATCACGACGCCCACCTCCGAGACATGCATCATACTGATGTTCTTCAATTGCACCAAGGAGAGCTACCGTTTGGAGTTTGTTACGGCTGGCATTGATTCCCTTCTCCTCCTGCACGCTTCCTTCATCAATACATTTCTGTACACTTCCAACGACAAGCTGTGCGCCAATGTGATCCACAAACCAATCACGATAGGACATCGCCTCTGGAAAATTGTGCCCTGTATCGACATGCAAAAGAGGAAACGGCAGCCTTGATGGGTAAAAAGCCTTTCTTGCGATCCAGGCCATGACAATCGAGTCCTTTCCGCCCGAAAATAAAAGCGCAGGCTTCTGGAACTGTGCCGCGGTTTCGCGG
>JBEBGU010000603.1:0-3532 GCA_040081325.1 Prosthecobacter sp. | reverse complement strand
GTGTATCAGTTCCAGGCTTGCCTACTATTTGATAGAGTGCCTTTGGAGAGCGACGAAAAGCTGCTGCAAATTCGTCGCGAAGCCGCCTTGCGACATCTTGCTCCTGACGCGGCACACCGCCCCGAGAGATCTCTAGTGTGGCTAGTTGTTTGTTCACGGGTCGCAGATATTGCAGGGTCACGGGTGCGATGAAAAGTTTCCGCTTGGCGAGTCCTGCTACGATCACTCTACGGTCTGGTGTCGTCCAGATTTTTTGGAAAGGTAGCTGCTTACTCGTATCCTGGGCTAACTGAGGTTGCTCAAAAAAGGGCGACAAGGCTGGCGGTCTTGCTTTGAGCATTCGATTGGCGGATGTGCATGAAGATAGGGCCATCAGCGTGGCGGGCAGCAAAAGCATCGCGGAGAATAAGTGGCGAGATCGCATGGCCGAGGGATTACGCGATCAAGTCATGCTGAGGCGAATCTGCAACGTGCAAATCAAGCCTGTAGCATTACTCACCGATGCAATAGAGAGCCTTATCAGACCGCAGGTAAAGGCGGCTGGCGTCTGCGGCGGGTGTGCCGTTCATTTGGGAGCTATCGCTAGCGAAGGTGTTTTTGGCGATCACTTCAAAGGTGGGCTTGGCGGCGATGACGAAGACGCCATTCTTGCGGCTCGGGCAGTAGAGATTTCCGCCGACGAGGACGGGTGAGGCATAGAAGGGCTTGCCTCCACCGCGACGTCCGCTGCTACCCTGACCACCACTGTTTTCCATGACTCGTTCGCGGTAGATTTCCTTGCCTGTTTTAGCTTCAATACACATGGCGAAGCCTGCATCATTGACGACGTAGAGGTGGCCTTCGTGATAGATGGGCGTGGGGATGTAGGAGGCGCTGTTGATGCTCCAAAGGGTGTTGGCAGCGGTGATGTCACCTTTGCCGCCGAGCCTGATGGCTGCGGTGCCTGCGGTGGGGTAGCCACCTGTGACAAAGAGCGTTCCATCGACGACTGTTACGCCGGGGGAGACATTGCCGCCCATGCTGTAGGTGGCATACCAGCGCAGCTTGCCACTTTCGGGATTTAGGCCCCAGACCTCGCTGGCGACTGGGAGGATGAGGTCTCCACCTGCGATGAGCGGTGTGCTGTAAACGGTGTCCAGTCCATCGGCAGGTGCGCGCCAGACCTGCTTGCCGGTTTTTTTGTCGAGCGCGACCATCGCGCCACCTTCGTCATAGGCGGTGATGATGACGGTATCTTTGTGCAGGATGGGACTGGAGGCGCTGCCCCAGCCTTTGCGGTTGGAGTTGGTGCCGACAGAGGTTTGCCAGAGCTGCTTGCCGTCCATGTCAAAGGCGAGCGCGCCGGATTTGCCAAAGAATACGAAGACGCTGCTGCCCTCACTGACGGGCGTGCTGCTGGCATAGCCGTGCTCCATGAGCATGCCGTTGGCGAAATCTTCGGGCTGTACGGCGGGGACTGTTTTGTCCCAGATGATTTTGCCGTCGGTCTGGTTGGTGCAAATAAGGTGGCGGACCATTTTGCTCATGTCATCGCCAGTACCATCGGCATAGCCTGACCAGCAGGTGATGAACACTTTGTCACCGATGATGATGGGGCTGGAGGAGCCTGGGCCTGGGAGAGTGGCCTTCCACTTAAGGTTTTCGGTATCACTCCATTTCACGGGCAGGCTGCCATCGGCCTTGCCATCACCATTGGCTCCGCGCAGTCGTGGCCAGTCGGCATGAGCGTGGACAGAAAATAAGACAACAGTGGTGAGCAGGAAAAGTATTTTCATGAGATGCAGGGAAACCCGGTGCGTGCAGATGAGTTGCACATCATGCGACTTGGCCATGAAACTTTTGCCTTACCTCAATAAGTCGCGCGTCCGCCGGAGAGGTCAAAGACGGCACCTGTGGTGAACGAGCAGTCTTCTGAGCAGAGCCAGGCGACGAGCGCTGCGGCCTCATGCTTTTGGCCGAAACGATTCATTGGGATCTTCGATAGCATGTACTGCACATGCTCTGGCGTGAGCTGTTTCAGGATGTCGGTCTCGATCACAGCAGGGGTGATGCAATTGACGAGAATGTTTGATGTGGCCAGTTCCTTGCCGAGTGACTTGGTCAGTGCGATGACACCCGCTTTTGAGGCGCTGTAATGAGAGGCGTTGGGGTTGCCCTCTTTGCCTGCGATGGAGGCGATGTTGACGATGCGGCCATAGCCATTTTTTAGCAGGTGTGGCACGATGGCGCGGCAGGTGAGGAAGGGGCCGTTGAGATTGATGTCCACGACGCGACGCCAGTCTGCCGGCGACATCTCCCAGAGCTTGGCATTGCTGCCGGCGATGCCTGCATTGTTAACGAGTAGGTCGATTTTTCCAAAGGCGGCCAGCGTGGTCTGCGTGGCTGCTACGACGGAGTTCTCATCCGTGACATTTACCTGCGCCGTGGCGACCGGGCCGATGGCTGAGAGCGTGACTTTAGCTTCGGCCAATGCACCTGGATCGACATCCCACAGGCAGACTGAGGCACCGCTTTGAAGCAGTCTCTCGGAGATGGCGTAACCAATTCCACGAGCGCCCCCAGTGATGATGGCGACGCGGTTGCTGAGGGGTGGTTGTGTGCTCATAAAGTAGGCGGTGGTGGTGTATTTAAATCATGCCTGGCTGCCAGCCCGTGGTTTCGCTGGAGCGCCCGCCGCTGCTCTTGCGCATCGCAGGATCATCCAGAGCACGGTCCACGGCGTCTTGCAGCGCGCCAGAGGTGAGATCACGCAGCACGGGCACCGGCGTGCCACTCCCTGGCACATAGGCGGAGCTTTGGCGCTCTCCCTCATAGATGGCGCTGTGGATGATGCGACCACTGTCTGCTTCCAAAATATTGACGCGCACTTTGGCGTAACCATAGGGATGTACGAGTAACTGGCAGCGCAGGTCTAGCACCTCACCTGTGATGATGAAGCGCGCAGCGGAGCGTGATGCGAGCATCCCACGGCCTTGGAGTCCGTAGGCAAAGGCGTTCGATACCACGCTGGCTACGGGCACCTTTGTTATTACCTTTTCAATCGGCGTGCCAAGCTGGGTGCGCACCGTGCCGAGTTCCATGGCTCCCTGGTCACGACGATCCACAAAGGGTTGCGTGGAATACTCTGCCGCGCCAGGCTGCACATGGCCAGGGCTGGGGACATAGTCGAGGCTGACCTCGCTGGTGGTGGTGCAGGAGGTGATGCTGAGCAGGCTCAGGGCGGTGATGAGGGATAAAAAACGAGTCATAGCAGCGAATGCATAGCCGGAGCTGGATGGGATTCAAATCAACTCCACAGAGGGGCCTAATCATACACGCAGGAATGTCTTGCGTGAACTCTCTCAAACACGCAGTCTCGCGCGCCTGAGTTTTACCCCCTCTTATCCGTGTTCCAGTCACATGTCTGACAACTACCAGCCCGAAGACTTTCAACACCTGCCTACCGCTGGTGGCGATGCTGATGCGGCAAAGCGGGCCAAGAAAGCAGCGCTATGGAAAGAAGTCGCTGAGCGTAGGCAGACGCGAGTCAGTG
>JBEBGU010000602.1:0-3532 GCA_040081325.1 Prosthecobacter sp. | reverse complement strand
GCGTTAAACGCACCTCATCCCTAAACAGCGTGCGATCATGCTCGGCGTAGTCCCAGATGTTATCCAAAAAGAGGCGGACGCGAGGCAGATCATCAACGTATTCTGATTCTGCATCCAAATGACAGCGCCCCTCAAAAAGGCCGAGCAAATCGGACTCCATTGCCTCACCAGAAGTGTGGCACTCTTTGATGAATGCGATTTCGATCGCACAAGCCTCAGCCGCACATCGAATATTTTCTGGCAAACGACGCATGGTTTGCTCAATGACTGACTGAGCCACCGTCTCCAAATACCGCGCATCCATCAGCGTGAGCTATTGGTTATCATGGATGGTGCCAGCCCTATTCTGATTAAAGTTCGAGCCGCCGATGTCACGCATGAAGCCGCCCTGGATTTGATTGCCCAAGCCGTTCATGCGAGATGATGTGTAGAGGGAACCCTGCGACTGACCCACCCCCGGTGCATCCAGTGCTACGGGTGCGTCGGGCGTGGGGATGCCATTGGCCCGCATTTCACTCTGCACCAGCGCGTGGCGATTCCACAGCATGTTGTCCACTTTATTCTGCACTCTCTTATCCAGTGAGCTACGCTCAGTGACGTATTGCTCGGCACTCATCTGGCCTGTGGCGCGCTGTTGTTCTAGCGTGGCGTATTCTTCCCGGTGCTCAGCCCTGATCTTCGTTTGGAGCGCATCCATTTGCTCTGCGGTGGGTGCGCTAGACTCACAACTCACGAGTGCGACCAATGAGAGAAAGATAAGAGGGCGGAGGTTCATGGTCGTGAGACTAGCTGCTGAAGTAGTCCATATCAATCTCAACCATACTTGTCTGAGCAGCGTAATACTGCACCTTTTATGACCATGGATGACCCTATCGACCGCGACCTTTCCCAGACTGAGCCACGAGGCAATTACCTCCCCTACCCTGTCTCGCGTCTCGCGGCAAAGATCATCCCGCAGGATCTGACCAGTTTTAAAAGCCGTGGTGTCTCGCGTGTCGAGCGGGAGCTGCAGCAGGAACTCGTGGAGCTGCGTGAGCGATACATGCGTGTCATTGATTCATTCAATTGGAACAAGCTCCTCTACGAAGCGCGCTTTGGCTTTGAGCCTGTGATCGGAGAAATGTACCACCTCTATAATGTCGATGGTAAACACCATCTCAGCATGATCGAACCTGAGTCCTGGCATCAGCGCTGGCTCGGCAGTTTCCGCCTGAATGCGGATGGGCGCTGGCAGGCTGAAAAAGTGTGCGAGGAATTTGATCTACGCTCTTTCGTCACCACGACGGTGGAGTGATCTAGCGGGACAGCGCACGGCAGTTGTCCAACAGGCCGTGTATGTATTCGGCGACGCCTTCAAAGGCCTGCTTATACGGGGTGTCGCTGAGACAGATGAGATCAGCGACGGCTTCCTTCAACATGGACTGAGCGAAGTTCACGGCCTTTTCAATAGCGCCTTCATAGTCTGCGATGCTAGCGAGGATGGTGGTGTCCATCGGCTCGCCCTGGAGGAGCATTTTGTTGAGCTTTTGCTTCTGCGCATCTGTAGCATCCATGAGGAGATAGAGGATCGGCAAAGTGAGCTTGCCTTTCACTAAATCGGTGCGCAGGGTCTTGCCGACTTTCTTTTCATCACCGACGAGGTCGAGGCAGTCGTCGTAAATCTGATAGACGGTGCCGAGCTTCATGCCGTAGCTGTGAAGCGCTGCTTCGACGTTCTCCGGCACGCCATTGAGTCGTGCGCCCATACCCGCTGCGACACCGAAGAGGGCCGCAGTCTTCATCTCGATCATGCGCAGGTAATCAGGCACGGAGAGGTTCAAATCAAAGCGGCGCTGAGTTTGAAAAATCTCTCCACTGCACACATCACGCGAGGCTTTGGCGATGCTGCGACAGACGACCGCATCTTCAAACTCGGTGGCCAATTCGAGCGCGTAGGCAAAGAGCGCGTCACCCAAAAGCACACTCAGCGCGCTGCCCCATTTTGCGGCAGCCGTCGGCAAACCACGGCGAGTGGCGGCACCGTCCATGATGTCATCATGCACGAGCGAGGCGATGTGGATCATCTCAAGGATGACGGAAAGGCGAGTATGGTCCTCCGTCTTGCCGCCCGTGGCACCGCCAGCCATGAGCGCGAGCGCAGGACGTATGCGCTTACCCGCAGCCTGACAGACATAGGAGACATAGCCCTCCACCGCAGGATCAAAGGCACGGGCCTGATCACGGATCGCTTTCTCGACGACTTCCAGATCGGCACGGATCAGTTCGAAGGGAAAGACGGGAGTGTTAGCGCTGGCAGTCTGGGTGTTCATAACGATGGGGGGGAGGAAATCCGGTCGGTCCGGTGGTTACAGCTAGGTCTTCCAGTCGCGCACCGTGATTTCCGCGTCAATTACGACCTGCAATGAATGTGAGTTTCACCTTTCAGTCCGCGCTGCTGGCGGTGAAAGTTCCGCACACAGCGCAGCCCTCATTTCGAGGTAATTTGACACGGCGGAAACGCATCTGACCGAGATCCATGCACAGCATTTCACCAGCTAAGGTTTGCCCGATGCCGGTGATGAGTTTGATCACCTCCATCGCACCCACGCAGGCCGCCGTGCCGGAGACAGCGCCGAACACCGGGAACTGCCGAGTCCATGAAGGCGGCACCGCAGGCACATAACACGCGAGGCAACCCGTCATGCCGGGGATGAACGTGGTCACACTGGCCTCAAGGGTGTGCATGGCGCACTCGATCATTGGCTTACCAGCACGCATGGCGGCAGCGTTTAAAGCCAGGCGCTCTTGGAAGAGCGGCGCGGCATCGACCACGATGTCGGCTTGAGCCACTAAGGCATCAGCATTCTCAGCAGACACATTTTCTGAAGTGGCCACGACCTCACAATCGGGATTTAGATCATGCAGGCGTTGAGTGATCGACTCTACACGCGGTCTGCCCACCTGAGCGCGGGTTTGTAGAAGTTGGCGATTCAGATCAGACATCTTCAAGTCGCCCTCATGAGCCAAAACCAGCTTGCCAACACCAGCCGCCGCTAACTCCAGCGCCACGAGTCCACCGAGACCACCTACGCGGGAAATGAGCACGCTAGCAGCTTTGAGTTTGCGCTGCCCCTCTTCACCGACACCCGGCACTGACATCTGCCACTCATAAAGAGCGAGATCGGTTTCAGTGAGGTCGGGCAGCATGGGCAGAGGGGAAACGGTAACTAGTCATTTTTAAACGGCACAACATGATATTCCAGCGCCCACTCACGCATGTAGCGCACGTCCTTTGGCTCAAAGCGGTAGATGATGAGTTCAGGGTTTTCCGGTGTGCGTAAGTAAGCACGCAGCAGAGGATTACCGTCCCAGATTTCTTTTAACAGTGCCGCGTCGGTGACGATGCTAGCCACAGCGGTGATACGAACCTGATGGTGATCGTCATCCGTGTAGCACAGCTCCGCTTTCGGATTCGCTGCCAGTTGAGCGGTCTTGTCATAGCGGCGGAGATTGGCCACATACACCGTGAAGCCATCTGTTCGCACCGGAGACA
>JBEBGU010000041.1:0-13217 GCA_040081325.1 Prosthecobacter sp. | reverse complement strand
CGACAAAGAGCGCGGCACGCCTGCGAACCGTTTGTTTTATCTCGCGTCTGCGCCGGAGGCCTTCAAGCCGATCCTGGAAATGCTGCGCGCTACGGGATTAAATCGTGGTGTGAGTGGCAAATGGGCGCGTGTGGTGTGTGAGAAGCCGTTTGGTAAAGACCTCGCCACGGCGCGTGGATTGAATGCCGTGGTGGCTGAGACCTTTGAGGAAAAGGACACTTACCGAATCGACCATTATTTGGGCAAGGAGACGGCTCAAAACATCATGGTGCTGCGCTTTGCCAACGCACTCTTTGAGCCGAACTGGAACAGCAAATACATCGACAACGTGCAGATCACCTGCGCCGAAAATCTTGGCATGGAAGGCGGGCGTGGAGGTTATTACGACACCGCAGGTGCCCTGCGTGACATGGTGCAGAACCATCTCTTCCAGCTTCTGAGTCTCGTGGCCATGGAGCCGCCGACCGATCTCAGCGCCGATAGTGTGCGCGATGAAAAAGTGAAGGTGATCCGTGCGCTACGTCCACTCGTTGGGCCTGAAGCTGTGGGCGCTAATGTAATCCGCGCTCAATATACCGCAGGAAGTGTCGATGGAGTGTCGCGTGTGGGCTATCGTGAAGAAGACCGCGTCAATCCTGAGTCGAAGACGGAGGCCTATGTGGCCCTGCGTCTTTACATCGACACTTGGCGCTGGCAGGGCGTGCCATTCTATATCCGAGTGGGCAAGCAACTGCCGAAAAAAGCCACCGAGATCAGCATCCATTTCAAGAAGCCGCCGCAGGTCCCCTTTGCCACGGCACGTCTTCCCGGCAGCAGTGAAAACACGCTCGTTATTCGCATCCAACCGGATGAAGGCATCGCTCTGCGCATCTTGGCGAAGCAGCCCGGCCAGGCGCTGTCCATGCAGCAAGTGAAGATGGATTTCCGCTATTCATCCAGCTTTGGCAAGGCCAGCCCTGAAGCCTACGAGCGCCTCCTGCTCGATGCCATGGCGGGTGATGCCACGCTGTTCGCTCGACGAGACGAAGTGGAGAATGCGTGGAAGTTTATCGACGAGATCGAACACGCCTGGCACCGGGCCGAAACGCCACCGCCCATGTGTGAATACCCCGCTGGAAGCTGGGGTCCGAAAGAAGCGGACGACCTCCTGCGCCAAGATGGCCACGAGTGGCGGCTGCTGTGATGGTAGCGATTAAAATTAGCCATGAAAAAAGCGGCTCCATTTCTGGAGCCGCTTCATTGAATCAATAGTGGCGGGCTGAAGATCAGACCTTCCACTCGCCGCGATATTCACGCGTGAGCCATTTGTCGTCACCGCCGCTGATGAACTTGTGCTCGGTGGGGTTCCACTTGGCCTTGGCTCCGTGCCAGTAGCCGAAGTTCATGAGATGGCAGGCGATGGCGCTGCTGGCTCCGACACCCGCGTGGCAGATGGGCTGCTGGCGGCTCTTGATGCAGGAAATGAAGTCGGCGATCTGGTCCTTGCTGACATAGAGCTTGGTCTTGGCATTCGCCAAATACTCGCGCTCAGCCAGGGCGATCTCCCGATCAATGGAGGTGCCTTTGCTCGTCTCCTTGTCACGGAAGGCGAACTTGTCTTTGCCGCCCATGCTGAGGGCAAACTTGCCACGACCGACATTCACTTCGCCTTCGGTGCCGTGGAAGGTGCAGCCCATGCTGCCCTCCGCATGGGTGAGGACGGTGCCGTTGGCATAAATGAGCTGGCAGCCGCGCTTGGCGGTCTCGTAGTTCGCGGGCGCGCGAACTTCGACGGGGCCGTTTTCATCCATGCCAAGACCCCACTGAGCGATGTCGATATGATGCGCACCCCAGTCGGTGATCATGCCACCGCCGAACTGACGCGTCTTGCGCCAGTTCGGGAAGGTCTTGCTTTCGCCCACCGGGCAGAGTTCGTGATTGAAAGGCACGAGCGGAGCGGGGCCGCACCAGAGATTCCAGTCGAGACCTTCGGGCTTTGGCTCTTCTGGATAGGCATTCGGCGCGGCAGGGTCGCCAATACTGATCGTGATGGTCTTGATGTCACCGATGACACCGTTGCGGACGAGTTCGCAGGCGACGCGGAATTCCTTGCTGGAGCGCTGCATGGAGCCGGTCTGGAGCACGCGGTTGTGCTTCTTCATGGTCTCGACCACGGAGACGGCTTCGTGGATGTTGTGCGTCAGTGGCTTCTCGCAATACACATCCTTGCCGTGGCTGAGGGCGGAATTGGTGATGACGGCGTGCCAGTGGTCCGGCGTGGCGATACACACGGCGTCGATGTCTTCACGCTCGGTAATTTCGCGGAAGTCATTCACGGCTGCGCAGGGCTTTCCGGTGCCGCCATTTTTTGCGTAATGCTCATTCACCTTCGTTTGGTAAAGCTCGCGGCGGAGTGCATACACGTCGCACACAGCCACGACTTCGATCTCAGGATATTGAAGGAACTTGCTGATGAGGCCGCCCATCTGCTTGCCCATGCCGATGAAACCCATGCGGATGCGGCTGGTCGGCGCAGCATCAGCGGACCAGATGCGGCCAGGAAGGATGAATGGAGCAGCCACGGCACCAGCGGCAGTGGTCAGGAAGGAACGGCGAGACGAGTTGGTTGGGTTCATAGAGATGAGTCTGTAAAAAACAGGCACATTCATACGCAGCCAAGACATTTTTCGTGCATCACGCTTCGGATATATTCAATTTCAGAGACATCCGATAGCCAGCTCAAACATGGCTCACCTGAAAACATGAATTGCATACGATAGGCAATCTAAAATCACCACAACACTGGGTAGGCTAAGTAAAATACAAACACTGCGAACGCTGCGGCCTCCACGCCTAAATGCCTGATAGAGGAGCAGCAATGCAAGCAGTGTCAGAACAAGGGCAGCGATCAATACGCCAGTATAGTTCCCACTAGCGACAGTCACCATCGCACAGCTAAGCGCTGACACCTGAAGCAAGACGCTGTAGGCTATTCGCATGCGTTCAAAGCCAGCCTGTTTGCTGCAATCTCCCCGTCAGGTCCATCTGACGTTCGAGCTGCTCGGCGTAGTGCTTGGCATTTGCGGCGTTCGGTTTGCAGCGGGTGCTTTCATCCAGCGTCACGAGTTTGGCGCAGAGTTGCTCGTAGCTAATGGTTTCTCCGTGTTCGTTGGCTTGGGCATAGGCGGCCTGGATGGCTCCGCCGAGGGCGGCACCTTCGCTTGTGCTGAGCGTGACGACTTCGGCGTTGAAGCAATCAGCGGCGATCTGACGCCAGACGCTGCTTTTGCTGCCGCCTCCAGTGAGGCGGATCTCGGTGGGGTTCATGCCGAGGTCACGGAAGCGCTTCAAACCATACGCGAGGCCGAGAGTGGCACCTTCCACCGCCGCGCGGGCGATGTTGGCAGGGGTCATGTTTGTCGGGCGCAGGCCGTGCAGCACGCCGCTGCCGTTCGGCAGGTTCGGGGTGCGCTCACCATTGAGGTAAGGCAGGAACATCACGCCATCGGCTCCGATAGGCGACGACTTCACGGCGTCTTCGAGCTGCTTAAGATCCCAGCCATACATGTCGCGCACCTGCTCGGTGACGACGGTGACATTCATGGTGCAGACGAGCGGCAGCCATTGGTCCGTGCTATCGCAGAAAGCGGCGACTTCGCCCTGTCCATCGACCACAGGTGATCCGGCGACACCGTAAAGCGTGCCACTTGTGCCGAAGCTGGCGGTGATGACACCGGGCTTGATATTGCCGGTGCCGATCGCGCCCATCATGTTATCTCCACCACCGGCGGAGATGATGACGTTATCGCCGAGTCCCCAGGCTTTCGCCAATTCAGGACGGAGACGGCCATGCACGCTGCGGCTGGAGCCGAGTTCGGGCAGCATGGAGCGGACGCGTGGGTCGATGTAATCACACAGTTCGTAGCACCATTGGCGGGTGTTCACGTTGAGGATTCCCATCCCGGAGGCGTCGCCGAACTCCATGCGCTTCACGCCGCTGAGCCAGAAGTTGATGTAATCATGCGGCAGCAGAATGGAGGCGATCTTGATGAAGTTCTCCGGTTCGTTCTGCTTGATCCAAAGCAGCTTCGGAATCGTGTAGCCGGGCAGCATGGCATTACCCGCTAAAGCGATGACGCCAGGCTGACCGCCGAACTCATGGGCGATCTCGGCGCACTGAGCTTGCGTGGAGGTATCGCACCACAGCTTCGCCGGACGCACCGGCTTGTCATCCGCACCGAGCGCCACCAGCCCATGCTGCTGACCACTCACGCCGATGCCCGCTATCTTGGATTTGTCCGCACCGATCTTTTCCAAGCACTGCTTTACGCTGCTCTCCAAGGCGTCGATCCAACTCTGCGGATGCTGCTCCAGATGCCCGGCAGGCAGCCCTTCGATCAAATTATAGGCGCTATGCCCGGAGGCGAGAATCTTGCCGCTGTCGAGGTCGAGAACGATGGCCTTCGTGCTCTGGGTGCCGCTGTCGATGCCGAGGAAATACATGGTGCTGGATGGAATTGAGGTGAACTGGCGATGATGGGCAGGCAGTGGAGATAGGGCAAATGCAAATGCGATGAAGCTAAACACGGACCGTGCTGATTGAACTATATCTGCGCAGTTTGTCGCATCAGCACACACCTATCAGGGCGTGCCATGGAATTCAGTGAACAATGGGGCCGCTTTTGTGGCTCTCTCTGGGTGCGTAGGTCCTGGCGCTGAGATGCCTTTTATCCTATATCGGTGTTGGAAATTCGTGCTTTTCATGCTTTGAAAGCGCATCTCATGTTCCGAACGATTCTCGATTACTTGCTATGGCCGCTACTTTTCATGTCTGCTCTGATCCCTACGGGATTTGGTATTGCTCATGGGCATGGTCAGTTTGCTTTCAATGCGGTGTACTTCAGTCTGGCTGTGCTTCTGTTTTTGATGGAGCGCTGGCACCCTCATGAAGACAAATGGCTGCGTTCAGACGGGCAGGAGCTTCCCGATCTGGCGCACACTGCTCTTACGAAGGCCTTTGTGCAGATTTTGGTGGTCTCTCTCACTTATTTGGGTCTAACTAGTACTGTAGGTGGTGCTGTGGGTTCTGGGATTTGGCCGAATGAATGGCCAATGTTCTTCCAGGTCGTGCTGGGGCTGGTCGTGGCCGAGTTCGGTCTCTACTGGGCGCACCGGATCGCTCATGAATGGGGGCCGCTGTGGCGCTACCATGCGGTGCATCACAGCTCAAAAAAGCTGTGGTTTTTTAATACTGGCCGCTTTCACATTATCGACACGCTGAAGAGTATGATCTTTTCCGCCCCTCTGCTGGTCCTAGTGGGTGCGTCCAATGATGTGGTGCTGTGGTTCGGGGCTATCACGGCCTACATTGGTTTTTTGACGCACTGCAACATATGCATGCGCCTAGGCTGGCTGAACTACATCTTCAATACGCCTGCCTTGCACCGCTGGCACCACTCCATGGATCTGCGTGAAGGAAACAAAAACTATGGTGAAAACCTGATGCTGTGGGACCTCGTCTTTGGCACTTTTTACGACGACACTAGCCGCCGACCTCCCAATGAAATCGGCATCAAAGACGCTATGCCAAAAGGCTTCTGGGGCCAGATCGTGGAGCCTTTCCGATGGAGGAAATTTCAGACTTCGGCCAAAATTGGCACATCTAAGCGTGAGCTGCTCTGAGGAGTAAAGTTGAGGGTTTGCGACTTCCGATAATGCGCCACTGCTCACCGCGCTGCACTGGCGATGACTTCACGGGCGGTGTGCTCGCCGAGTAGCTTTGAGGCATTCACTTCGACGAGGCTCTCACGACCGAGGAACTCCATGAGGACTTTGATGCGCTCTTCTCCGTTGTGGATGCTGTTGACGATGCCTTTCAGCCCACGCATGGGTCCTTCGGTTAACTCCACGGTATCTCCTACTTTGACGCCGACATGGATCTCTTTGATGACTTGGCCGTCCATCTCCTGGCGGATCAATTCGATCACGCGGTCAGACACGGGTGTCATCTGCCCGCCGAAGTCCACGATACGGATGACATTCTGCGAATGTCTCACCGCCCGCACGGAGGTGGCTGGGGTGAAGCGCGCGAAGAAGTAGCTGGGGAAGAGTGCCTCGACAAACCAGACCTTTCCGCGCTTGGTGACGCGCTGAAATTTGATGCGCGGGCAGTAGGTCTCCACATCTGGAAGGCCCAGCATGAGACCAGCGGCAAGGTGCTCGCACTTCGGTCGGGAGTGGATGACATACCAGGCGGGGGTTTCTGAAAACTTCATGTGACTGAGGTAACATGGGGGCAGGGAAGTGGGCAACCTCAAACCCGTTTGCGCAATCTGCCGCTCTGCGCCAGTCTGCGCGCCGCCCGACCTACCAACCCGCATGTTCAAAGAACTCCACGACTACCTTTACCACCTGTCACCGACGGGCGGTCTGCCGATGAAGCCTGTGGGCATCCTGCTGGGTCTGGCCCTGCTGGTGACGCATCTTTGGGCCTGGCGCAATGCGGATAAGGCGAAGGCTTTTTTGCGCTCTTTCCCCCGTCATTATGGCTGGGGTGTGGCGCTGCTGACGATTGATTTTTTCTGGAGCATGATGGTGCTGTCAAACATGGACATGGGTGAGTTCTTCTTCCTGCGTAAATGGTTCCTGACTCTGGTGCCGATCGGCTTTGTGCTAGTGCTGATCTATGTGAAAGAATTTCTCTCCGTGCGTGCTCTGGGCAGCCTGATGCTGCTGGTCTCTGGTGTGGTGCTGGCGGCAGCTTTTCTCCAGCCACCCGTGACGCGCCTGCTGCTGCCTGTATTGGCTTATGCATGGATCATCTCGGGCATGTTCTTTGTCGGTATGCCTTTCCTGATGCGTGACTGGACGACCTGGCTGCTTGCTAAAGAAGGCCGCTGGAGTCTGGCGGTGTGGGGCGGGATCGGCTACGGCGCGGCGCTGCTGGTGCTGGCAGTTCTGACTTACTGAGCATGGAGCCGCAGCGTCCTCGTGTGCTAGTGATCCGTGGCGGGGCGATCGGTGATTTTATTCTCACGCTGCCGGCGATTCGATTGCTGCGCGAAAACATCGCCAACTGCCATCTCGAAGCGCTGGGTTATCCCGGCATCGTCGAACTAGCCAAGCACGCGGGTCTTGCCGATGCCACACGCAGTCTAGAGCACCGGACGATGGCTTCTTTGTTTGCACCTGGAGCGTCCATTGATCCTGCTTTGTTGGAGTATCTGCGCAGCTTCAATCTCGTCGTCAGTTATCTCTTTGATCCTGATGGTATCTTGCGTGCGAACCTGGAACGCATCGGCGTGAAGACGCTCATCGAGTGCCCGCATCGTGTGGTCGATGGGCAAGGCCACGCTTCAGAGCAGCTCGCGCGTCCGCTGCAAAAGTTGGCGATGTTTTTAGAAGATCCTGGATGGCGCGCGCCGCTTTTCATTTCTACACAAACCGCCACCGCGAGACGCATCGCCATTCATCTGGGCAGCGGATCGGAGAAGAAGAACTGGCCCGCCGAGCACTGGCAGCGACTCGCAGATGAATTGCAAACGCGGCATCCGCAGACCTCGATAGTTTTTATCACCGGTGAGGCCGAGGAGGCGCGGGGCACCGACATCAGCACAGCTTTCGAGCGCTGGCATTCGCTGCCTCTCACGGAACTCGCGGACCGCCTCAGCGCCTGTCAGCTCTTCCTCGGTCACGACAGTGGCATCTCACACCTAGCTTCAGCGTGTGGCGTGCCGTGTGTTCTTTTGTTTGGTCCTACCGATCCCGCCACCTGGGCTCCGCCACAGTCGGGCGTGCTGGTGCTGCGCTCTCCGGTGGGTGATATGAAGCTGCTATCCTACGAGGTGGTGCGTGACACGGCCATGGCTCGATTAGTGTGACAATAAGCTGGAAACACATGCCAAGCACGGCTTGTGACGACTCTGTGACGTGCTAGGATTTTCACCTCATGTCTGACTCTCCGCGTTTACGTACACTCCTCATCCTCGGTGCCCCTGGCAGTGGCAAAGGCACTCAGGGAAAGGTGCTGGGTTCCATCCCGCGCTTCCATCATCTAGCCTGTGGAGATGTCTTCCGCTCGCTCGACACGCGCACGGCTTTGGGACAAAAATTTGTCGAGTACTCCAGCCGTGGTGAACTCGTGCCCGATGACCTGACCGTGCAACTCTGGCGCGCAAACATCAAACAGCGCGTGGATGGTCACGTCTTCAAACCTGAGATCGACTTCCTCGTGCTCGACGGCATCCCGCGCAATGTCGAGCAGGCGAAGTACATGGAGCGCGACATCGACGTGCTCAAAGTTTTCCATCTGAGCTGCCCAGACCGCACTGAGCTTGCTCGTCGTCTGCGCAAGCGTGCCCTGAAGGACAACCGCTTCGATGACGCCAACGAGTCCGTCATTCAGCAGCGCTTCGCCACTTACGATGCCGAGACGAAACCGATCCTCGACTACTATGCGGGTGACCGCATCTGTCAGATCGATGCCAGCCAGCCACCCGCCAAAGTGCTTTACGACATCATCGCTGGCGTCATGACACTCGACGCATGGCGTGAAATCGAGAAGATGAAAGTCTAGCCCATGCGCATCCTTTTCATCGGCACGGGAGACATCGGTCTGCCCTCACTGGAGTGGCTGCTTTCAACCCCGAAACACGAAGTCGTAGGCGTCATCACACAGCCTGATAAGCCCGCTGGTCGTAAGCTCGTGCTCACGCCGCCAGAAGTGAAAGTGCGCGCTCTTACCGCCGGGCTGACCGTGCTACAGCCGCCGAAGATTCGCCACATTGTCGATGAACTGAAAGCATTCGAGGCCGATGTCGCAGTAGTCGTCGCCTATGGGCAAATCCTGCCGCGTAGTGTGCTCGATGTCCCGCGTCTCGCCTGTCTAAACATCCACGCTTCGCTTTTGCCAAGACATCGCGGCGCATCGCCGATTCAGGCTGTGATTCGCGAGGGCGATGCCGAGACCGGCGTGACCATCATGTTCATGGATGAAGGCCTTGATACAGGAGGCATTTTGCTCACGGACGCCATGCCCATTCTACCCACCGACACTGGCGGCGTGCTGCATGACAAGCTAGCCATCGCCGCGCCAGCCAGCCTAGAACGCGCGCTCGATTTGATCGCCGCTGGCAATCCGCCGCGTACGCCGCAGGACAACGCGCTCTCGACTCACTGCGGCAAACTGAAGCGCGAAGATGGCCGCCTCGACTGGACTCGCAGCGCCGTGGAATTGGAGCGCCTCATCCGCGCCTATAATCCATGGCCCGGCACGAGTTGCCTGTTGCCTGATGGCAAGCCTCTCAAAGTTCACCGTGCCACAATCATCGAAGGTGATGTGTGCCCTGTCGCTGGCACCCTTGTTTCCGTTGATCCTAGAGCAGGCCTAATCATCAGTTGCGGCACAGGATTGTTGAAGCTCGAAGAAGTCCAGGCAGAAGGCGGCAAACGCCTCCCCGCAGCCGACTTCCTGCGCGGTCACACGCTGGAGGTCGGGACGAGATTGGGATAGCTCACCGTTACTCCTCACTTTTGGGCTCTGGCAGAAGGAAGCCCACGATGAAGCTGATCACCGCGATGCTAGTGCCGACATAGCCCGCAGCCATGGCGACGTGCATCGGAAGAAGTGGCCCTTTGCCTGCGAGCATCGGCGCGACAAAACTCGTGGTGACGAAGGCCATACTGGTGCCGATCATGCGGCCGCCCACGTTTGTGGCGAAGCTGCCGCCTGTGCCGCGCAGATGCAGTGGGAACACTTTGGGCAGGTATTCTCCGAAGTAACTGAACTGAGCCACGGTGAGCAAGCCACAGATGGCATAGGCCCATAGGAAGGCCGGGCCGCCCTGCTCGAATAACTTGAAGTAAGTTAGGGGGAGAAGAACCATCGCCGGGATTTGGAAGATCCTCAGCAGCTTCACACGGCTGATACCCACGATCAGCAACACCGCCAGAAGGATGCGTCCGACGAGGCCGCCCAGCTCCTGATGAAGCTGGACCTTATCTCCCATGGACTTCACTTTTTCGTTCAGTGGCTTGGCCTTGCCGAAGTTCTCTTTGATCTTGCCGATGAGTTCTTTCCTCGCTGGATCAGTCGCCGCGAGTTTGTTGAGTTCGAGATTGAACCCCTCAGCTTCCTTGCGCAGCGGGGCCAATTCCTTGGACTCGGCCCGCAACTCAGGCAGGCCCGGAGTCACACGTGCCACCGTCACCTGGAGCGCGCCAAACGCGATGCCATAAGCACAGGCTGAGAGCGCTGCTGTCACGAGTGTGACGCGACGAAGCTCTGGTGAAAAGAGCGCGCCGAAACTTGGACGCTTCAGCAACCCCGCAGCGCGTCGCTCGATCCACACCTGACTCTCTGGCACAAACGGCAACAGCAGGGCAATCGGAATAGCGGGCAAGATGCCAGTCATCAGCAAGTAGCGCCATGACCCTGGGTCTGTGGCTCCAAGAGCGATGGGCAGCCCCATGTGGGAAAGGTCAGCGCCATGCTTGCTGATCCACACACTCACACCCGTGACCAGCAGTCCACCGAGTGAAGCAAAGGCCTGTGTGATGCCGAGCCACTTCTCTTTTTCTTTCTTGTCGGAAAACACTTCCGCCAGCCAAGTGATCGCCGCCACGAACTCCACGCACACGCCGATGAAGGTCGTGCTGCGGAAGAAAATGAACATCGGCAGCGTGGTCGCAAACGCCGCGCAGAATGGCGAGAGTGAATACATGAAGATGCTCGCTGCCATGATCTTCTTGCGCCCGAAGCGGTCCACCAGCCAGCCGCCGAGAAGACCAAACACCCCGCCGCACAGCGCCGCGATCCACAGCAGCTTGCCCACCCAGTCTGTGACCATCGGATTGTTCAGCGGCACTTTTAATAATTCCGCAATCGCTGGAGCAGCGACCAGCGGCGTCATCAGCAGCTCATAAGTGTCGAAAAGAAATCCGATGCTGGCGATAACGATGATGAGCCAGGTGGTGGTGGTAAATTTGGAAGGCATGGGCGGAGAGGTTGACGGTTGTTTACAGTGGTTGACGGTTGTTGACAGTTGTTTTCAGAGTTCCTGCGCTCGGCGCAGTTGGGAGTCTCGGAGATTGTGGATGCGCACGGCCAAATCAAAGGCTTGATCCAAAAGCGCGTCGGTATCTTTAGCCGTGGTAAATTGGAGGTCGGTGGCGATGATTAGATCCGAAGCAGTTTCCATCAGAGAACCGTGAGCTTGGCTGGAGTAGTGAGCCTGATCCTTGAGGGTCGCTCTCCCGCAGCCTTCAGCCAAATTGTTCGCCACCGAAACGGCGGCCCGAGTGAGCTGGCTTGTCAGGCCAAATCGCTCGTCTCGTGGGAAAGTGCGTGAGCACTGGTAAACACCCACCACGAGCTTTCTGGCATCTTGCCAGACCTCAAGCTTCTCGAATGGAAATGGTTTTCTCATGGGAGTTTACCTTGGTTTACAGTTGTTGACGATGGTTGACGGTTGTCTGTATCAGCGGCGTAGCCGCATGGGTTTGGCAACCACTGTAAACAACAGTCAACCACCGTTAACTTCTGCCTCACGCTAGCAACGGCCTGACCATGTCCAAAATCTTCGGCACTTCGACAAAGGGATCAGCAGCTACCTCGTACTCTAGCGTGAACCAGCCTTGGTAGTTGGCATCGCGTAGGATTTTCAAAAGACGCGGCACATCGGCAGGCTGGCCTTCGCCTTTCTTGCTGCCTTTGGGACTCATCTCCATCTTGAGTTGAACGTTGATGGCATAAGGCGCGATCTTCGCGAGGTCGCCATACGGGTCTTCGGTGTGGAAGTTGCCGCTGTCCCAGTTGATGCCAGCCCAGGGGCTGTTCGCGGCTTTGATCATTTTCACCAGATTGTCCGGTTCAGCGACGATGCCACCATGGTTTTCGAGACCGAGGAAGACACCCTTCTTCGCGGCGTAATCGAGGCATTCTTGATAGGCTTCCTGACAGTTCGCCACAGCTTGTTCTTCAGTGAGATCCTTTGACTGTGGTCCGGCAAAGACGCGGATGTGCGGGGCATTCATCAGCGCAGCGTGGTCGATCCACTTCTTTGTGTAGGCGATCTGTTCGTCGAGCTTCTCACCTTTCGGCAGTGCAAAGTTGTTGCCCACAGCGGTGCCGGCGAGCTGGACACCACGCAGGTAGGCTCGGCGCTTCACTTCGAGCAAGAATTTCTCATCCACATCCGGTGGGAAAAAGTAGCTGGTGACTTCAGCCCCAGGCACGTTGTTGTCCGCGCACCAGTCGATGAAATCCAGGATGCTCCACGGCTTGCGGTCGCCCTTCGGCTTCTGCTCCTTGTCACGGCTCCACTGGAAGTATTCGCGGAAGCTGTAAGCGGCCACGCCAAGCTGCATGCGGCTTTTGCCCGCGCGGTTGATGGGTTCGATGGCTGGCAGGGTGGAGACGCTGAGCGCTCCAAGGCTGGTAGAGATAAATTGGCGGCGGGAGATCATGAGGGTGAGTGAACGAATGGACTCCGCCCTGATTAACAGGATTCTTCAAATTGGGAAACAACCTTGTCGTTTGAGTGGTGAAAATCATTGCCACTCAGACTGCAAAGAACTAGCACATGCGGCACATGTCCGAAATCGATGGGATCTATAGTGAAGATGGGTGCGTGGGCGAGCCGTCCTCGCGCTCAGAGACACCGCGTCGTGGCCAGAAGTTGTTGTTTGTGTCGAATCTTTTTCCCGACAGTACAGCACCCTATTTCGGACTCGATAATGCGACCGTGCTGCATGAGCTGCGCCGCGCGCATGGCGGGTCGCGCAGCGACGGCGTTGGTGACCCGCGTGACCAGCACGGGGCCGTCTTACCGCAGGATGCCGCGCAGGACCAGCTGGCAGAGGTAGCGATACGCCTCGAGGCGCGGCATGCCCGACACGTCGAGGATCTCGTCGAGGGAGAGCGTCCCGTCGACGCGGGATAACAGGAACGCCGCGCGCGGGCTGATCGGCGCCTTGGCCAGCTCGTGCAGCGGGCGGGCGAGCATCGGCGTGCGCTGGAGGTCGCCGAGGAAGCTCTGGAACACCGTCTGCATCGTGTCGCGGTTGCGGTGGATCAGCTTCTGCGCGAGTGCGCTCGACGGGTCCTCCGACAGCGCGAGCTCGATCGCGGCGACCGACCGGTCGAGCTCGGTGCGGCTCCACTCGATCGCGCGCTCGAACAGCGTCGTGATGCGCCGGCGCGTGCGGTCCTCGCGCGTCTCGCCGACCGCCTCGCGGTC
>JBEBGU010000601.1:0-3540 GCA_040081325.1 Prosthecobacter sp. | reverse complement strand
TGATAATGCTGAAACCTGTCGGCAGATCGGTGACCTGATAGCCTAAACTGGTGAAAATGCCCGTGCCCACCATGTTCGCGATCACGATCGCGGTGGCGGTGATGAGCGAGACACCGTGAGGCTTGGTGGAGACTGGGTTGGCGCTCACGAGCATGATGGGCGGCTTACGTTGTCGCCGCCTTCTGGCTCACCACGGGCGGCTTCTTGCCAGACGGCTTGGCGTCTTTGCTCTCTTGCGGAGTTTCCACACTGCCATCAATGGTCGGCAGCACACGTGCGCCGTCAGCGGGGAAGGGGATGGGTGTGAGGCACAGCACGTCGCCCTCTTTCGGCGCTTTCGCTGTTTTGGCGGAGATGACGATGTGCTTTTCCGTGCTGACCAGCGGCTCGACATTCAGGCGGCGCAGCGTGTTCTGCGGGCGGTCGATGAGGATGATTTCATTGCCTGCGCGCACGGCATTGCGTGGGATCACATAGACATCGGTCAGGGTTTCACCAGCGATCTCGGCTTCGACAAAAGCACCGATGGTGAGCGGCGGTGAGCCGTCCGTGCGGCGTGCATACGGATCAGTCACTTGGGCCACGGCCATGGCCTGACGTGTCTGTGCATCCAGACTGCTTTCGACTCGCACGATGCGGCCTTCCCACATCACCGATTTACCAGCCACGGTGGTCTTGAGCACGACCTTCGGGCTTTCACCAGCAGGCTGATCACGAAAGGGCTGCGGTAGATTTAAGAACTGACTTTCGCGCTCTGGCAGCGGCAGGCGGATCTCCACATAATCCACGGCAAAGATGCGACCTAGCGTCGTCCCCTGAGTCACGAACTGCCCCACATCCGCCATCTGCTCCAGGACCTGTCCGGCATACGGGGCGCGGATGACCGTGCGCTCCAGATCACGCTGTGCTTTCAGCCCGCGTGCTTTGGCAGAGGCGACATCGGCTTCTGCCTGCATGACCTGTGGCGCGCGTATGACGAGTGCCGAGGGTGCGCCTGAGCGGCCCATGGCCTTCCAGTTTTCGAGTGCCTGCTCGGCGCGTGCTTTTTCCTCAGCCAGCGTGACCTCGGCCTGAGCCTGCGCGGCCTTGGCCACAATGATCGCCGTGTCGTAGTCCACCGGGTCCAGCTTCATCAGCACCTCATCTTTGGCAAAGAAACCACCGGGGCGGAAGGACGCGCTCATCTCGATGATCTTGCCGCTCACCTCTGGCAGCAACGTGCTGCGCGTGCGTGGCTGCACCGTTCCCTGAGAGCGCACGTAGAGTTCGTAGCTTCTCTTGTGCAAAGCGGTGCCTTCGACCCTCACCAGCGTTGGCGGCACCTCCACCTTTGGTTGCTCCGGCGGGTTCGAGATCAGCCACCATGCCGCATAGCCGCAGCCACCCAGGATCAGGACAGGCAGCAGAGCGCGGAGGATGGATTGAAGAAGACGCATCGGGGGGCAGAAAACTTAAACGCTTCTGATTCGCTCAAGATTCCGGTTTTGTCGAACGGAGGCTGTGCCCTAAAGCATCGTGTGCTCTAGCCCCTGCACTTCTTTCTTCACCAGCGCACCGACTCGGTGTTTAGCCAGATAGACCTGCGCGGCGTTGATGCCTAGGGCCTCGCTCGTCTTCTTCACACCCCAGCCCTTCATCACATAGCAGTCGAAAATTTGAAACTGTCTTGGCGACACCTTAGCCTTCACTCGCTCTAGCGCTGCAGAGGTGATGTTGTCCCGCCATTCTTTATCCCAGATGCTTTCGAGCAGGTTGTCCTTGTCGTTGGAAAGGCGCTCCAGGGCGTAGTTCGACGTCTCTTCACTGTCCGCATTACCCTGATCGGCGAGTGATGGCTGGCGCTTGCGAGCACGAAAAACATCCAGCACACGCCAGCGGGTCATTTGTAGCAGCCAGGCTTTAAAGGAACCTGCACGCGGATCATACTGCCCCTTCTGAACTTGGCGGGCGATGGCGATGGTCGTCTCCTGGATCACATCAAAGGCCTCTTCGCGGGTCAGGCCAGCTTTCGTGGCCACGCTGTAGATGAGCCGCCAGTAAGTCTGGTAAAACTCATTCCAAGTCTTCTGGTCCTCCCAGTTATTGAGACGCTCAATGAGGCTTTTGCGGGTTTTTTCCCACAAGCCTTTTTCCTTTTTGATCTCTTCAGGGATATCCGGTGTTTCCTCCATCGTCACTGATTGTCAGCCTTTGACGGCCCATGTCAAACTGCGACTCAGCCTCGAAATGACCCGCGCTGAAAAAGTATTTCTATCGTGGAATGTCAGGCCGTTGTCTTCGTGATCAGGCGGCTCGCCTTGCTACGGCATGATCCGTACGCGACCACTGCTCATGGGTGAGGTCGTCGCATTCGCGGGCGGGCCGGTGATGCTGGGTAGCAGGAAGTAACCGGTGCCCTTGCCTGAGGCGGGCAGCAGTACGCCGTTGAAGTTTACTGGGCGGGCGACCTGCGGCAGCGCGGCATTGAAGGGGTTGGTATCCTTGAGTGTCAGGCTTCCGGTGAAGGTGCCTTTGACCACATCGAGCTTGGTCAGCTTCACCAGGGCAGGATTCACGCCGGTGAAAGTCGCGACATGAGTGGCACTCACATTGAATACCTGATCGAGATCAGCGAACTGGCTCACGCTATTCATGTCGCCACCACTGAAGTCGATGCCCGCACTGCCGGGCGCTGCGATGTTGAGCAACGTCTTCCCGATAACTGGAGGCAGATACTCGGCACCATCGGCAGTCAGCGTCGCCGGCTCAAAGCCTGCGCCATAGGCTCGTGCAGTCTGCGGCTTCTTGTGCCAGTGCGGTGATCCTGAAACGATCTTGGTTCCAGACGCAATGCTGAGCTTTTGGTTTAGCGATCCTTTGCCACTATAAAGCAGCGCGAAAAGTGGCAACTCGCCATTGGCCCAAAGCGTGGCGCTCTGCGCGGTGATGATCGTGCCATCAGCAAGCTGGCCTGACCAGCTCACTGCACCAGCGGCACTTACGCTGATGGTGAGGAAGCCATCACCCTGTGGGATGTTCGTGCTGGCGTCGGTGGGTTCGAGTGAGGCGGTGAAGTAGCCTTTGAATAGATCCGCAGGTTTAGTGGTGGCGTGCCAGACATGCTTACTACCCACGAGTCCCGCACCTACTGGCACAGCTCCAGGCAGCATCACATCACCCGCGATCAGGTCGGTGCTGGCGGAGTTCATGTTCACTGTCAAATCCACGGCAGGCTTGCCCGTGCGCTTGACGGAGGTTTTCAAAACAGCGTGATCAGGATCAGGAGTCAGCGGATTGACCGCCGTGTTCAGCCTGCCAGTGATGGGGTGACTGCCCGCGCCGAGTTTCAGCGTGCCAGTCACGCCGCCGGTGTTGGTCACCGTCATCGTCATCAGGCCACCGAGCTTGTCGGTAAGCACCTCATTGTCCACGATGGTTGCAGAGTAGCTGCCCGCCAGGGATGGAGGGAAAGGTAGCACGGTGATATTGAAGCTGATCGTGTTGGAGTCACCCCACACGTTCTTGGCCTTCACGGTTACGGCGCTGGTCTTCGCTTCAGTC
>JBEBGU010000040.1:0-13243 GCA_040081325.1 Prosthecobacter sp. | reverse complement strand
CACTCATTCCGGGAGCGCCCACACTGCCCAGCATGGGGTCTGCACCCACAGCTTCTAACAGCGTCGGTTCTCTCTTGGGGCGCGGCTTACCCTCGGCACCTCTGGCTGTTCCGATCCAAAATTTTGACTCCCCGGTCGGAGCGCTCGGTGCAGGGATGGCACCACAATCAATGCCGTCTGCTAGAACACGTTCTTTAAAGAAACCCAAGCGTTCCTCGAACGTCTTCATGGTGGCTTTAGCTTTCATTCTTTTGGCAGGGTTTGTGGCCGCTGCAGGCTGGCTTTTCCGCGAGCCGATCATGCAATTGGTTGAGCGTTTCAAGCCTGTGACCTCGCCGCCTGTCGAAGTCGTGCAGACAACTTTGCCATCAACTACAGAGACAAGTAAAGTGGCCGAACCTTCCAAGCCTGAGGCTCCTGTCGCCGCCCCTGTTATTCCGGCCGGACCTCAAATGGCTGAGAGTGCAGCTCCGCAAATCACCACTTCTTTTGACCCATCGCAGGCCGCCCCACCTAGCGCTCCGCTGAAAGCTCAGCCTGCCAGCGCTTCTGAAATCGCTGAGGCAATGACCAAGCCTGCGAGCCCAGTCACGAAAGCATCTCCAGCCGAATTGCCTGCCGCCAGCAATCCTGAGACGGCACTCGTTGAGGTGCCTGCAAAAGCACCGATGGATGCGCTAAAAGAACCCGCATCGAATGATGTCACGACTACAATAGAGCATAAAGATCTCAAGCTAGAGGTGCCTGATGAGGCCAAGCCCGCAGCAGAGGCGCTTCAAAATTTTCTCAATGCGACGAGCCTTCAAGAGCGCCTGAAATACACACTCGCCCCAGACGCTATGAAACCCATTATGGATCGCTACTACAGTGCTAATCCAGATGGTCCTATCCGTGTCGATGCTGTCGGCCTCGTCACCTACCACCCGAAGCCGCAGATCGGTGGTGGCGCGCACGCCATCTTTGGTGTCGAGAGTAAGACTTGGGAATTTCCCGTGCCTGTGATGCTCGAAAATACTGGCGGTAAATTCAAAGTCGATTGGCTCAGCTTTGTGGAGTTTAAAGACCGCCTGCTCGAAAAATTCCTGCACACGTATGACGAAGGGCCTGCACGCTTCCATGTGGGCATCACACGCACTCATTACTTTGAGGATAAAGTTCCAAACTCAGCAGGTAAAGAAGCTTTCCGCATCAGCCCCGCACCGCCGAATCCTTTTTTAGCTACCGTGTTCGTGGATAAGGAATCCACACTCGGTCGCGATCTGCGTGACAAAATCCCGTGGGGCGCGCAGGTCTTTGCCATCGTCGAGCTAGAGTGGGTGAAGCTCGGCAGTCAGGCCTGGGTGCAACTCTCTGGCGTGCCGCAGTTGAATTGGTATTCTGTGCCTTCAGCTCCCAAGGCTGTGCGGGCAGGTTCCTCGTCTTCCATTGAGGTGCCGACTGAGACACAGAAAGCGGTTCCGATCGGTCGCTAACTTAGCCCTTCAGGCTAGCTCAATCGACACAGCGCAGTGCTTATAACTCGGCTGGCGACTGTGCGGATCGACCGACCAAAAAGTGAGCTGATTTACTCGCGAGTCATGCATCGGTAGAAAGACCTCTCCAGGCTTCACGCACAGGCTAATACGTACACCACAAGTTAGGCTAGCGCGTCGTGAACTGATCTGCACTCGACTGCCATCTGCGATGCCTAGTCGCGCAGCATCCGCCTCATGCATCTCGATCAGCAGCTCACTCGGAGTCAGCTTGCGCAGAATGGCCGACTTAGCGGTTCGTGTCTCCGTGTGCCACTGCGCCGAAGTGCCACGGCCTGTCATTAGAGTGAATGGATACTGCGCATCAGGCAGTTCACCCGGAGCCTCTGGCGCATCAAAGATGAATCGTGCGCGCTGATCGGGCGTGAAAAATTGGCCATCCTCAAACAAGCGCCGCTCCATCGGAATTTGAGATTTGAGACTAGAGATTTCAGATTGATCCAGTGGCCACTGGATGCCGCCATTGGCCTCGATCATCGCATGATCTCGAATGCCTGTGATGTCGCACGCTTGCCCCGCAGAGCAGCGCTTCATGATCTGAAATACCGCCTCGGGCGTGGTCCACTCCGCAAATAGCTCACCCAGTCCATATTGATGTGCAATTAGTCGGAAGATACGGAAGTCACTCAAAGCCTGACCTGGAGCGCGCCTGACCGGGCGGCTTAGACCGATGCGGCGCTCTGAATTGATGAATGTTCCTTCCTTCTCCCCCCAGGCTGCGGCAGGTAGAAAAAGATGTGCTTTGAGCGCTGTCTCCGTGTTGGCATACATGTCCTGCACCACCAGGAAATCCAGTTTGCTCAGCAGCTCATTGAAACGGTTTTGGTTGATCCATGAGTGACTCGGATTCGTGGCGACGATCCAAAGCGCTTTGATTTGCCCAGCTTCGATTCCTTCCAGAATCTGATCATACGCTAGGCTCGGCTGATCAGGGATTCGCTCAACTGGCATACCCGTCGCCACGGCGATCTTCTCACGGTGAAGCGCATTTTTAAAATCATGACCACCGAGCAGATTTGTCGTGTTTGAAAACAGGCGTGAACCCATCGCATTGCACTGTCCAGTGATCGAGTTAGCTCCTGTGCCCGGCTTACCAATGTTGCCAGTCATCAGCGCCAGATTGATGATGGCCTGTGCCGTGCGTGTGGCTTGGTGGCCCTGATTCACACCCATCGTCCACCAGAAGGAAACACGCGGCGTGCCCTTCCTGATCGTAGCTGCAAAGTGCTCCAGTTGCTCGACACTCAAGCCTGTCTCCAGCGCCACATGTCCAGGTGTGTAGCCCTGCACAAAGGCTGCAAAGTCGGCAAATCCAGAGGTGTGATCCTTCACAAAAATCTGATCCACCGCGCTATCACGGATGATCAAGTGAGCGATTCCGTAAAGTAGTGTGAGGTCGCTTTTAGCCTTAATCGCTAGGTGTTGAGGAGCCGCCATCGCCGTCTCGGTCTTCCTGGGATCAATGACGATGATCTCTGGGTTTCGTCGATTCTTCAGCACGCGCTGCCACATGATGGGATGCGCGATGCACGGGTTCGCGCCGATGAAGACGAGGACGTCACTCTCCTCAAAGTCCGCATAGGTGTAAGGCGGCGCATCAAAGCCGAAGCTCTCTTTGTAGGCCGTCACCGCCGTGGCCATGCATTGCCGAGTATTGCCATCGCCATGCAGCATGCCGATGCCAAATTTTGCCAGCGCACCGAGGAAGGCCATCTCCTCACACATGATCTGACCTGTGCTAATGAAGGCCGCCGATCCTGCTCCATGCTCTGTGATCACGGCCTTCATTCGATCACAGAAAACCTGCGTTGCCGTTTCCCAATCCGTTGCCTCGCCGTGCAGCAGCGGCAACGTACCACGATCAGGCGAATCCAAGACGGTCAGCGCCTCCCAGCCCTTGGGGCAGGCAGTGCCGCGATTGACCGGGTAGTCGGGATCGGGCGTCGCATTGATCGCTACACCTTCCTTGAGATGTAGCGTCAAGCCGCAGCCCGTGGAGCAAAAGCCACAGATAGATTTGGCCGTGCCATCAGGCTGCATGTCATGCGGTAATTGGCCCAAGCCGAACCTCGCAGGCTCACGCACCAGATCGTCCGTCAGGGGGCCGGTCCACTCGCGAAAAGTCATGGCGGGTAGCTTGATCATGTTAGTTTCCAGGCATCTTGCAGCCAGCAGCAGCGGTGAAAAAATAGTATCGCTCGATCAACTGGCTAGTCAGCGTGATGGCGACGGAAAGAGTGAAGATCAGCGCGACATGATACTGAGTGACGATGATCGTCGGCAACACGATCCCAACAATGAGCAGCATGATTCGACGTGCTCTCAAAAGGTGCGGCAATTTCTCCGTGAGAATACGGGCGCTTAGATGCCATGGAGATGATTCATCACTTTGAGCTTTTTTGATTTCCCGTATCTCAAACAGCGATACCAACCAGCGCAGAATCAGCGCCGCAGGAATGGCGATCTTAGCCGCAGGAACATTCATCCATGCCCAAGAGACACCTGGCATAGCCGTGCCTAAAAGCAGCATGGTGCCAAAAAACTTACCACACGTAAGCTTCAACGACCAAAACGGTCTGCGTGTGTCCACATAGACCATGACACTGGTAAAGACAGCGAGCACACCACCCGCCGCAGCCAGCGTGATGGCCCAGCGCAGCATAATGAAATCACCCAACCACCAAGCAGCCATCGTCAGCGCGCCAAGTTTGGCGAAGAGACCAAAGGCGATGATCTCGCGTGACAGCCAGGATTTCCGCCACCCCAGAAAGGCACGCCATGCTTTCAGCGGCTGACCCAGATGAAGAACACTCAAAGCAATGCCCGCCAGGCCAATGATAAAAGCCACGAGTGAGACAATGCCCGCTTCATGCAGACTCACCGAGCCCAGCCAGGCGGCGATAGCATTGATGAAAAACCCTCCAGCGCTCATCTGCGTCAGCACGAGCATCACGGTCAGTGGTACATGCGCATGATCGAGTCTGAGCGCGCCTGCATCCGCAGCTTTAGCGTGAGTCGGGATGGGCTTTGCTGATAGGTAGGTCGTTGTGGGTCGCGTGTAGCTGGATTCAAAAGCACCAGCGATGATTTGTCCGCGATCAGGCACCGCATCGAGCTTCACCGCCTTGATCTTGATCGCCTCATTCGGGCAGGCTTGGACACAAGCAGGCGCTTCATCTTCAGCGAGTCGTCCCTGACACATGTCACACTTGCGTACGATGCCACGCTTGATGTTAAACTTAGGCACATCATACGGGCACTTCAGGATGCAGTACGAGCAGCCAATGCATTGATCATCCAGATGTCGAACGATGCCTGTAATCGGATCTTTGTCATACGCGAGGACCGGGCAGCCATCGGCACAAGCTGGATCAGCGCAGTGATGACAAGCCGTGGTGACTGTTTGCTGATAGGGCTGAATGCGTGTGCCGACCAGCAACCCCATGTCACGCCAAGATTCATTGTCATCCAGTCCATTGAGCGAGTGGCAGGCCGCCACGCAGGCCTTGCAGCCAGTGCACGCATCCAGATTTACTTCAAAGCCATACTGCGCACCTGGACTCGGTTTTGAAAGCGGGATGAGATGCGTGAAGCGCTCTCTGACTGACTTTGAATCATACTCTTCCGAAAACAGCGCCACGGGCGTGCGCAGAGTCTGCTGCTCAAGAAGCACCCGACTTATCAGATCCGATGTATCTGGATGTGCCTGCTTCATGCACAGAAAGCTTCCTGTAGCTCGCCCAGCGTGTGTCGATTGCAAAACGCATGAAAGCTCTCTCCCTCTTGGCGAACTTTTAAGTAGGTATTCAGCATGGATTCCAGTGTACTTCCGAGGCTTTCCATGGGGACACCACTGAAAACTTGCCGGCCGATTTTACGGTTCTCTCCAAAGCCGCCGCCAACCGTGATGTGGTAGCCTTCGCCACTCTCCGTTTTCACTTTCGTGCCGAGTAGGCCGATGTCTCCCATGAAGTGCTGAGCGCAACTGTGTGCGCAGCCGGTGAAGTGTACATTAACAGGCGTGTCTAGCTTCACCCGCTTGTCCAAGTAGTCCATCATGGCGATGGCGTTTCCCTTGGTATCAGTGGCGGCAAATTTGCAATACTTGCTGCCCGTGCAGGCGATGAAGCCATTCCGAAGTGGTGAGGTTACACAGGGGAAGCCGAGCTTTTTCAGCGACTTCGCCAGAGTGGCGGCATAAGCTGTTTTGACATTCGGGATGATAAAGTTTTGCCAAACAGTCAGCCTTACTTCACCACTGCCGTAGCTGTCCGCTAGATCCGCTAAGCGTGTAAGTTGCTTAGCCGTCATCTGCCCCACTGGGACAGTGGCACCGACATAGACGAGCCCCTCCTGCTTCTGCGGATAGGTGCCGACGTGTGAGTGGCCTTGTTGTGAGAATGTGCGCTTCTCCTGAATGGCTGAATCAGCCTCAAGAGGGATGAGTTCGAACTTCAGCAGCTTCTCGACTTCGGCTAGTACGCCATCGAGACCTTTGTCCTCGATGACGTATTTGAAGCGGGCTTTTTTACGATTGGTTCGATCACCGAATTGAATAAACACACGCAGCAGAGCGACCATCACGTCATTGAGTTGCTCTGGCTTCACCAGCACTCCCCAATCACTCGCAAAGGTCTGATGCCCAGTGACGCCACCAAGGGCGATACGGAAATAAACGCCAGGCTCGATGCCATCTGTGTTCTCACCAATCTTCACGGCACTAGCTCCGATGTCGTTGGTGTCTTCCACGGCTGAGATCAAGCCGCCGCCATCATACGCGATGTTGAATTTGCGCGGCAGGTCATAGAACTCTTTGGAGCCAATGATCAGTGTCGCTAGTTCATTCACCAGCGGGCGCACGTCAATGATCTCATGCGGATCATAACCCGCACAGGGATTCATCGTGATGTTACGGATGTTGTCCGCACCTGCGCCTTTGGAGTGCAGGCCACAGCCTTGAATTCGGCGCAGGACCTCGGGGCAGTTCTTTGGCTCGATCAGCCGGATTTGGAAATTGTTTCGTGTCGTGATTTGGATGTAGCCTGTGGTCAGTTCACTGGCGATCGCGGCGATCTCACGGAGCTGGTAGCTCTTTACCACGCCGCCAGGAATGCGCAGTCGGCACATGTAGCCATCCTTCACTGGGTTTAACCAAAAGAGACCATTCCATTTATAACGAAACACTGATTCAGCGTCAGGCTTTGCATTCCACCGTGCATCCATGACGAGCTGCTCGATAGCATCGAAAGGGTATAACTCACGCTTGATGCGTTCTTCTTTGGTCAGGTCATCGAGAGAAGGGCCAGGGGGCGCGGCAACTGTGGGGGTCAGATCACCAAAGCTCACGCCACCAGCGGCAACGCCTGCAAAGAAGCCTTCAAGGTAACGCTTCTGTTCGCCAGTGAAGTCAGCACTCATAGGTTTTTCCATCGTGGGAGACTCAATAGACATCGCGGGCATAGCGTTTGGTTTTCTTCATCTCGGTTACGTATGCGGCGGCTTCATCGGCAGATTTGCCACCAGCGGTTTGGATGATGCTGTGAAGGGCTTCATCGACATCTTTGGCCATGCGTTTGGCATCACCGCAGACATAGAAATGAGCGCCTTCCTCTAGCCACTGCCAGAGTTCACTGGCTGCTTGGAGCATCCGAGTTTGGACGTAGATTTTCTCTTCCTGATCACGACTAAAGGCTGTGTCGAGTCGGGTGAGTGTGCCTTTCTTGAGCCACTCGGTGATTTGATCGTGGTAAAGAAAATCAGTGGAGCGTTTTTGATCTCCAAAGAATAGCCAGTTCTTGCCTGGAGCGTCCGTGGCTTCACGCTCCTCCAGAAAGGCACGGAAGGGGGCGATGCCTGTGCCAGGGCCGACCATAATGACAGGCTTGGTCAGATCTGTTGGCAGGCGGAAATGATTCGCTGCATGGAAGTAAAGACCTGTCGTATCACCCAGAGAGAGGCGGTCAGCGAGGAAGGTGGAAGCCACACCTTTGTGCGCTACGCCATCGGTGCTGTAGCGTACCGCAGCTACGCAGAGATGCACTTCTTCTGGGTGCGCCTTGAGGCTAGACGCGATGGAGTAAAGACGTGGCTGAAGCTTGCGCAGACTTTCGATGAAGGCGCTGAGAGTCAATCCTGATTCCGGCGTCTTACCCAAGAGTTGGCGCACTTCATAGTGCTTCAAAAGTGCTTCACGAAGGGGTGCCGTGCTGCCATCAGGCAGTGCAGCGTCGGATTGGGGATCAAAGGCATGGGCGGCGATGACTGCATCCACGACTTCAGGACAGTTTTGCACAAAGACGCCGAGTGCGTCTCCGACCTCATAAGTCAGGCCACTGCCAGCCAGTGAAAAGGCAATGTGGCGAGTGTCCTTACTGCTGCCTTTGGCATTGAGTTGGGTGTTGGAGAGAAAGGGGGCCGGGAAGGGTTTCTTCTTCGAGAAGCCCGTGTGTTCAGGCTCAGCGGCGGACTCGACCGCGCTTGAGCCACTGAGAATAGTGAAGGCTGCACTGGACCATTTCTTGGCAAGATTATCGAACTCCACATCGCAATCGACTCGATCGACGATGCGTTTGGCACCGAGCTCAGCGAGGCGTGTGTCGAGATTTTTTCCGGCGAGACAAAAGGTGTCACCGTAGTTTTTATCTCCTAACGCAAGCACGCTGTATTGAACGCCATCAAGCTTCGGGCTGCTGCCATTTTGATTTAGGCTATCCCAGAAGGATATGGCGTTGTCAGGCATCTCACCTTCACCCCAAGTGCTGGTGATGAGCAGTACGTTTTTGTCTTTGATAAAGTCGGCAGGTTGCAGCGAGTCGAGGCCCGCAGCTCGCGCTGCGAAACCCCGACTCGATGCGTCCCTGGCCAGCCGCTTGGCCAAAATTTCCGCATTACCGCTCTGGCTGCCGAAGGCGATGAGCAAAGATCGTTTTGATTCCGTGAGTGCTGCTTCGGGAGCAGGTGCGCCGCGATTGAGAACTCCTGCGAGGAAGCCATTGAGCCACGCACGTTGTTCGATGGAAAACGGTGCGTTGTCAGGAATGAGGGGAACGATTTGCATCAGTCAGAGCAGCTTGAGAGATGAGCGGGATCAGAAATCGAATTGCACTTGGAGATAACCGAAGTGCGCATTGTCACTGGCTCCGGTGTCGGCAAGGAATCCACCAGCAAGGAAGAGGCTGTAGCCAGCCTGGAGAGAGACGTGAGGGCTCCATTTATAGACAGCCGTCAGGTCGATTTCTTGGCCGCGGAATTTGCTGGAACCCGGCGTGATGGCACGGACAGTCGCTACATTGTTCACTCGGCGCCAGTTGTCATTGCTGTTAGCGCTCCAGTAGAGGTGGTAGTCCACCATCATCTTCAGTTTCGCAGTTGGCATAAAGCTCAGATTGAGCTGTGGATTGTGCATGTTCGACCAAGCTGTGGTGTCCATGAATCCGTAGAACAGATGGTTGGTTGGATATAGGTTTTGGAACGTGCCTACATCGCCATCGGTCACGTCGTCGTCACCACTGCCGTAGTTGTATTGAATGCCGATGCGGGGCTTCCAGGCATGTTTGATGTTGTATCCAGTGGTCCAATTGCCAGCGAAAGCCGACAGGTCACGTCCAGATACTTTGCCCGTTTGGAAAGCCATTTCCATGCTGTAATCAAAGCCGCCTAGCTTCTTGGGATCACCCTTCCACAATGTGCCGAAAGTGTAGTAACTGCTGTCGCCAAGACGCGCACCAAAATTGCCGTCGCCTTGATCGCCCTTATGATAGGCGTAGAAGTCGGTAGTGGTGTTAATTGGCACCCATTGAGTAGCGAGGTAGATACCACTAAAAACGGAATCTTGGTTATTCTGATTGTCGAAGACCTGAGAGGTGTTCCACTCATGATCTTTGTAGGTCACGGGACTTGAAGTGAAGATATCCAGCGCAAAAGAGGCACCCGCGTAGCGCAGTTTGATGGCGTCAAACGTGCGCGCTTGGTTTAGCCACTCGAGCGGCCCGACGAGGCGCTGATCGCCATAGCTGAGGAACTGACGACCCACGGTGGCGCTGAAACCTTTCTTGATGTCACCGATTTGTGCATAGGCTTTGAGAATGTCAAAGCTGTCATCCCCCTCTGAGCCACGGGTGCCGATGTTGTTTGGGCGACTACCACCGATCTCACGCACATCCTGTCCTTGAACATAAAGTTTAAACCAGGGAGTGACCGCATAGCCGAGGCCAAGGCGGAAACGCTGAAGTAGCCATGATGCATCTGTGGGATCATTGACGGCGCTGTTGAAATCAAAGTTGTTCTCGCGGATTTCAGCACGCATTTTTTCCTGGATGTCCACCGTCAGCTTTCCATCAAGGAAAGTGATTGGCGAGTACCCTGGAGGTGGGAGCGGGGCTGGAGCCGCTGGCGTACCAGCGGGTGTGCCTGCATAGGCGAGGGAGGCCGATGCGAGTAAGAAGAGTGCAGTTTTTTTCATCTCGATGTGTGGTGTTGTTAGCGTGGGTTTTTGGCTGCGCGGCGGCTGTAGGGAGAGGGGGCGAGATCGTGGTGATCCAGATACCAAAAACTAAGCTGCGAACGTGCCAAAAGACCGTTCAGACATGAATGACTGATTGAATCCTATTCGTGCCTTTGATGAATTGCATTCATGGCAGGGGTTCTCTCCGGCCTAAACGAGAGCATGGTCGAGAGGCTGCAAAGCACAGCAGAGCGTGGAGATTATTTGCCGCTTACAAACAAAGGCACCCAACAATCTAGTTCAACGCCACTCTTTAAGTCGCTCGGGGAAGGGGCAATCGGTGCAGGCGGAATCGTCTTCGAGACAGAAGTCTTCATAGAGTTGCAGCAGGCCCTGTTGATGATGAAGTTTCTTTTGAAACTCACTGCCGCGTGGGTTGTCACCAAAGAGGCGGAGTGCGGCTCGACGCAGCTTTTGATTATCTAACATCGCTGGTTGCTCCAGATACTCGGCCCATAGGCGGGTGCGCTCGGGCATGAGCAGTGGGTAGGCGACGTTGGCCAGCATCTCCTGCACGCGTGTCTCGCCAATGAGTGCGTGTGGTTTTGGTGAGGGCTGGGCAAAGAGGGTGTAGTGCGTGCTCCAGAAATCGTGCTGCAGGCTGATGAGGCTTTCTTTCCACGCAGTCTGGCTCCAGCGACCGGCATCCATGAGTGGCGTTGAGATGCGATCCCAGGTGGCAAGGATGGCCGTGAGGGCTCCGAGACGCCGCTGGGGGTGATTACCTGGCCGAGTGGCAGCGAGTTTCCAGTGCGGTAGCTGCGGTGACTCTAGCCAGCGTGCCCATGCGCTGCGCAGCCTCCACCATTCATCCCAGATGAGGCGTAGATAGCCGCGTGTTTGGGGCGTGAGTGTTTCTATCTTGGTGGTAGGCAGAAAACCGCTGATGCCAAATAGCAGCGCCTCACGCTCGGCCTGCGGGAGCTTCAGCAGACGCTTCACAGGTAGGCGCTGACTGAGTAGCAAAAATGGTTGTTGGTTATTCCGATAGCCGAGTGTTTGAGCCAAGGCCTGGAACACAGCCTGCTCACGCCCATGCGCTGCGATGGAGCGATGCAGACGCAGCGACTTTCGCTCCAGGCGATACTGTGCGGCGGACTCCAGTACGGATTGGACACGGGCTGTCTCCATGTCTCTCAAAGGTGTGGCGCAGCGCCCGAGGCGTGCCGCAGCGAGGCTGCGATTTGGCCTAGCCTCCTGCGCGATCATGGAGTGACTGAGCTGCACCTGAGGCACTTCTTTGTGCTCGACCGTGCGAGTGAAAAAGCGCTGCTCGGGCGTGTGGAAAAACAGGTGCAGGACGACGCGGGCGTAGTCGGGATTGGCTCCATGCAGATGGCGCTCCCAGTCGCGGGAATCGGTGTCGAGTTCGATGTCACCACGCTGCGTGACGCCATTGACCTGCACGGCACAGTCGGTGAAGTCCGGGCCGGCGCTGGAGTTCCACACGCCGAAGTCCACGATGCGCACTGGCTTGCCATCGCTGCTGGTGAATTCGCTGCCAAAGGCCCCGGCAAACCAAAGACTCTGGAGATCGAGTTCGGTCATCGGCTTCTCAAAGCCAGTCAATGCCGGTGTCTCCTCAAGGCCCGAGAACACGGAGTCTCTGAAGCGCGCGTAGCGGTCGGCGAGGGGCAGGGGAGTCATGGCTGAATAACGAATTGGTAGCGTGATCAGACTAAATCGCGCAGGGAGATCTCCGCAAGCGAGCCGACCTGCCGCCAGGCACCTGTGAAATCAAGGTGCCGTGTCATGGGACCTGGGGCCACGATGCAGCGCATCCCCGCAGCTTGAGCCGCGCGCAAGCCATTGAGTGAGTCCTCAAAAATAACCACCTCTGCAGGATCGACACCGAGACTTTCAGCAGCGTGGAGGAAGATGCTGGGATCGGGTTTTACTTTGCCAGTGTCATCCACCGTGGAGATGTGATGAAAGTGTTCGCGCAGGCTGAGTTGCACCATCCATGAATCAATCCAGGGGCGCGGACTGCTGGAGGCGATGGCGGTGCGCAGTGTCATAGAGGCGGCTTCGACGAGACGATCCACGACTCCCGGCAGCGTGCTCAAGGTGTGGCGTAGTTCAGTCTCGCGCCCCCGGCGTTGTACTTCCATGGCGTCCCAATCGAAGTCGCCACCGGTAAGTTGCTCTAAATCGCGACGGGGGTCATAGCTGTTGTTAAAGTCTGAACCCACGACTTGGGCATATCGTTCGACTGGTAGATGGTGGCCATGAGCATCAAAGATCTCCTTCCAGGTGAGGTAGCCGGTGCTCTCGGTATCGACGACGAGACCGTCAAAATCAAAAATGACTGCGCGAATGGGTGGGGGCATTCGCCATTATGCAGAGGTGATGAAACATGAGCAAAAAGGAATCTGCTTTTCTAGCGTGCCCCCTACCGAGAGATAAGCCTTTATGCTTGCGCCTGACTGTGGCGACAACTACCGATAGCCACTTCAACGGACACTTTTCCAACGCTCATGAATCATAGTTTAAGAACACTCGATGATGCGGTCATCGTCGAACTCGATGGCGAAGCCGACTTGGCCATGGTGCCGAGTTTTCAGGGTCAGATACGCAAGCAGATCGAGGCGAACGTGCCGTATCTGGTGATTGATTTCTCGAAGGTCACCTTCGTCAACACGCCGATCTGGGCGGTGGTGGTGGAGTATTATCAGCACGCGCGGAATGCAAAGTCTGGCTTTGCTTTAGCGGGGTTGAAGGGCCGCGTGGAGGCCTCATTCAGCATTGTGCGGCTGGGTGATTTTATCCCGCATCATGCGACAGTCGAGGCAGCGATTGCTGCGTTGAAAGCCTGATCCATTGACGAGCATCCTTCACCGCAAGCCATGACCGAAGGACTCCGCTCTTATCTGAATCATAGCCTGAGTGTTGTGTTCTGGCTTTTCGTGGCACCGTTTCAGGGTCGGCGTTACCGCATGTCGCTGCTCTTTGCTCAAATCGTGCGTATTGGCGTGCATGCTGTGCCGATGGTGGCGCTGACTTCATTGACGATTGGCGTGGTGCTGGCGATGCAGTCGGCGGCGCAGTTAGTGAAACTGGGTGCTGAGGTATTTGTGCCAGGGTTGGTGTCATCGAGTCTAGTTAGAGAGCTGGGACCACTGGTCACTGCGGTGATCGTGATCGGGCGCAGTGGCTCGGCGGTCACGGCTGAGCTAGGGACCATGAAAGTGTCTGAGGAGATCGAGGC
>JBEBGU010000600.1:0-3543 GCA_040081325.1 Prosthecobacter sp. | reverse complement strand
CCACCTCAGGCATTAGCCCCGGCAGTTCTTGGGCAAAGCGCTGGGACAGACAGCCGGCGACGATGATTTTTTGCCTCTTGCGCTTCTTGGACTCACCGCGCGCATCGACGGCTTCATGCACGGCACCGACACTTTCCTTTTTCGCCATATCGATGAAGGAACAGGTGTTGATGATGAGCACATCGGCTAGATCAGCCTCCGGGGTCATGGTCATGCCTGCCTGCTGTAGGTGGCCGACCATGATTTCGGAGTCGATGAGGTTTTTGGCACAGCCGAGGGAGACGAGACCGACTTTGATCATAATAGGAAAAGGGGCGCGGATGATACGGGCTTTTGCCCGACGTGAAAGAGAAACCTTGGTCGGCCTGCGTATCTCATTTTACTCATGAACATTCGTCTTTACCTCCTTTGGGCCTCCGCAGTGCTCTCCTCCAGCTATCTGTGGGCTGCTGAATCGGACGGCTGGACATTTGCTTCCCCCCGCGCTGAGGCGACACCGGGTCATATTTGGAACCCCAAGGCCGGACGCGGAGGCAATGGCGGTTTGGTGATCGAAACCGGGGCTGGGGAGCAGTGGATCGGCTGCTGGGAAAAAGTGCTGCCTGTGCAGGGCGGGAAGCATTTCCATTTCGAGGCTTGGCGTAAATTTAGCGGTATGCCAGAGTCGCGCCGGAGTGTCGTGGCGCGTGTGCTTTGGCAGGATGCCAAAGGAAATCCCGTGAGCTGGGAGGAGCCTGCAAAAAGCGGCTACGCTAAAGGAAACATTCCACGCGCGGAGCCTGAGTACCCGAGTGATCTTGGTAGTGAATCAGGCGTTTGGGGCCTATCAGAGTCCACTCTGCGAGCGCCAGCAAAAGCCACGCAGGCCAAGATCGAACTCTATTTACAATGGGCAGCCAATGCGCGTGTCGAGTGGAGTGACGTGACTTTGACGGAAGTGCCCGCGCCAGCGCCGCGCAAGGTGCGACTGGCTACGATCCACCTTCAACCGAAAGAAGGAAAAAACCCAGAGGACAAGCCACCGCAGTTTGCCTCATTGATCGGCGAAGCCGCAAAGCAGAAAGCCGACCTCGTCGTGCTGCCAGAGACGCTCACCTATTATGGCACGGGCAAAAAAATGGACGAGTGCGCCGAGTCCGTGCCTGGACCCAGCACCGAGTACTTCGGTAAGCTGGCGAAGCAGCACGACCTCTACATTGTGGCGGGCTTGGTCGAGCGAGCAGGCAAGACCCTCTATAATACAGCCGCTCTCATAGGCCCAGATGGCAAGATGGTGGGCAAGTATCGCAAAGTAACGTTGCCTCGAAGCGAGATCGAAGCCGGCATCACACCGGGGCGCGAGTACCCCGTCTTCGATACGCGCTTTGGCAAAGTGGGCCTCATGATCTGCTACGATGGCTTCTTCCCTGAAGTGGCGCGTGCTTTAGCGATCCAGGGGGCGGAGGTGATTGCTTGGCCGGTCTGGGGCTGCAATCCACTCCTAGCCGCCGCTCGTTCCTGTGAAAACCATGTTTATGTGGTGAGCAGCACCTACACCGACGAGCGGCAGCATCAGTGGATGATTTCTGGCATTTTTGATCACTATGGCGACGTGCTGGCCAAGGCCACGGAATGGGGCACCCTGGCCATCGCTGAGGTAGATCTCAATGAACATGCTCACTGGAATAGCCTCGGCGATTTTAGAGCGCAGATTCCCGCGCATCGGCCAGCGGCATTGAAGGAGTAAAGAAAGAGCGAACGCGCTTTTTGCAGTGCGTCTGGTGATTCCAATCGGGATCTCGGAGCTTTCTCGAAAAGGGCCATCATGCAGACTGGCAATGGTTGCTTGAGCAATCACGGGTCTCATTAAATACCTCTCTTTTTTGTGACTCATTCTGTAGATTTATCTGTTCTGATAGAATCCAGGAGTCGTGTTAACGTAAAAAATGCCTTGCCGTCATGGTAATTATATTCCAAACTCGACTCATTAATGACCGAAGGTCCAGCCGGACTCTTCTTTTCCTCATATTCCATCCTGACTCAAAATACTCTTATGGCCGATCTACCCCTCCCCGAACTCATGACGGTTAAAGAGACCTCTGAATACCTGCGCATCCCGCTGCCGACCGTCTATTATCTCGTGCAGCGTGGACAGCTCCCAGCGGTGCAGATCGGCGGACGCTGGCGCATCAAGCGCAGCCTGCTTGACCGCGACGTGCTGCGTAAAGAAGAGCAGACTGGCCAGCCGACCGTCATGGTGGTTGATGATGACCCAGCTTTGCAGGCTCTTTTCAAGCAGTTCCTCAAGAAAGCAGGTTTCGGACGCCTCGTTGTCGGCACTGGGGCAGAGGCCATCAGCTTGGCCAAGAAGCAGAAATTCGACTTCGTCTTCCTCGATCTCAAACTTCCAGACGTTCCAGGTGACGAAGTCTATTCCCAGCTCAAAGCCCTGCATCCTGACCTGCCTATTGTGATCATCACCGGCTATCCAGACAGTGAGGTGCTCAGCCGCATCCTCTCCCATGGCCCTGTGACCGTGATCAAGAAGCCTCTGGAGTACGATCAGCTCAACAAAGCGGTGAAACAGCTCGGTCACAAAGGCTCCGAAGCCATCGCCTAAGTCTAAAGCCACCCATTCAAAGCCAAAGGGAGCGGGTTCGCCTGCTCCCTTTTTTGTGCCACAGCGTCATCGATCAAACTCGGGTTACGATCTTGCCGAATGCTGGCCGCTTTCCTGCATAAAGCTTAATCCCGTGGGCTCTTGCAAAACCCCAGTTCTCCCGGTGATGTCCCGGATGGCGAAGTGATTTTTGCCGCTCTGAGCCGCAGCGACAACGGAATGATAATCCATCACTCATCAGTCAGGCCCCTCCACAAACCATCTGCACTATATTGGGGCAAAGGCCCCATAGTGATCTGGAAGGAGACGAGTGATGATCCATCATCAGTTCAAATTTGATGAAGGCACCCGCCCATCACACTTCATCCCTCACCTCTCATGAAACCCACCCTTTTCACTCCGACCGGCATGAGCCGGGTTGTCCTGAGCCTCGGCTTGATCGCTGCCTCTGGCATGAGCACGGCGGGGGAGCCTCTGAATCTTTTCCAGCGTCTCGGAGAGGCCATCTCGCGTGCTACTAATCGCACTCCGCAGCCGAGTGCGGATAAACGTGCATTCGACCCCCTGCTGCCTCCAGGTGCAGATTATCAAGCCTACGACACTCCGAGCACCGCTTCACGGCGTTACCAGTCGTCCTACCAAGATGCGCGCCCGATTCGGCGGACCAACCCTCCTGGACCGCAGCGCTACGGGGAAGGCGGACTTTATGACAGGACGGCTCCGACAAGAGTCGATGAGGCGAGTGCCCGTTCATTATGTGGTTCCAGCCGAGGATTGTTCGCACTCCTACACAGTATGTGGTGGAGTACAGAGCTGGCCTTGCGCCAGTCCCTCCCAGTGTCGTCATGAGGGACGGTTCGCTGGAAACCATCCGTTCCCCTCTACCTCTCGATTCTCCAGCCCTCGCCCCCACGCCGGACCTGACCCCACCCACCACCGTGCAG
>JBEBGU010000599.1:0-3546 GCA_040081325.1 Prosthecobacter sp. | reverse complement strand
CCACAGTAAAGAGCCGCAGTTGGCTCGCTGCATCAGAGACGGCTGTGGATGCAGAACGGCGGAGAGAAAGGGATCGAGATCGACGACGTTCACGTTGAGTCCACTTCACCGAAACAATAACAGCTCACACATGAATCGACTCTTCACACGCATCACACTTTTAAGCTTCGCATTCGCCAGTGCGGTCTTGGCTCAGGCTGACAAACCAATGTTAAATGACAGTGCGCTGCCCGTCATCGCCGCACCGAGTTTTGCCGAGCCGTTGGCGGCCCCTTTTGTGACGGCAAAGGGAACATGGATCCCTGCGGATGGCGTGCTCAGCGTCGTGGACATTCCAGCGGAGAAACACATCCCAGTGCTGCATCACAAAGTTGGTTTGGCCAATGCGGTGATCGAATTGGAGTTCCGTTGGGATGGCGCGGGTTCATTTCTCGTGGGCTGTGATTCGGATAAGCACGTCGGGCGCGTGGTGATCAATGCCAAGGGACTGAGCATCGCGGAAGACTCGGTAAAACCATCGCATACACTCGCCCAACTCCCGCTCACAGTGAAACAAGGTGAGTGGCACAAACTCCGCGTCGAATGGAAGGGTGATCAAATGGCGGCACGACTCGACGGTGCCGAACTACGAGCTCAACACGCCTTCCTTGCCACAGTAAAGAGCCGCAGTTGGCTCGCTGCATCAGAGACGGTCAAGGTCCGCAACCTCAAGATCAGCGGTGAGGCGAATCCTTGATGAATCTTTTTCTGATAACTCTCTTGGTCGCGATAGGCACGGGCGTCTTGGCACAGGCAGCCCAGCGTCCGTTGTTCCGCGAGTTCGTTGGCCTCTGCGGTCACACGGTTCAGTTCAAGCCGGAGCTTTATCAACCGGTGTGCCGTATGGTGCGTGACTACCACCCGGTGAAGTGGGACTTGGCCAATGACACCTCGGTCATGCCGGAGTGGCCCTTCGCAAAGAATCGCGTGTCATGGGAGAAGGTCTATCGCGCGTGGTATGACAAGGGCCTGAGCATCAGCGTGTGCCTTCAGTTTGATGGTATGAAAGCTGAGGACTGGAAGGACATCGAGCGCGATGCACGGGCCTATGCCAAAGGCTTCGCCGAGCACTTCGGTCCGGGCGGAAAGTATCCGTTTGTCGATACGGTGGAGATTGGCAACGAACCCGGCCACATCGATGACGCCACTTATCTGCGCGTCTTCAAAGCGATGGCCGCAGGCATTCGTGAGGGCAACCCGAAGCTCAAGATCGCCACCTGCAACACCGAGGCTGGCGGCAGTGACCGCTACTGGAAAGGCGCCGACATCTTTAAGCCGCATCTGCCCATGATCGACGTGTTGCGCATCCATCGCTACGCCATCAAAGACGGCTGGCCCACGTGGAAGCGCAGCTACCCGGAAGACTCTACCGTGCCTTACCTCAGCAAGATTCAAGACATGATCGACTGGCGTGACAAGCACGCCACAGGCCGCGAGATGTGGGTCAGTGAGTTTGGCTGGGATTGCAGCACGCAAAAGCCCGACCCGAAGGGCGACATGGCCAAGTTCATCACCTGCACCGATGACGAGCAGGCCATGTGGCTCGTGCGCAGCTACTTCCTCTTTGCGGAGATGGGCATCGACAAAGCTTTCGTCTATTTCTTCAACGACGCCGACAAATCCGCGTTCCATGCCTGCTCAGGTATCACACGCAACTTCAAGCCCAAGCCCAGCTACCACGCCATCGCTTGGATGCTCAAACACCTCGCCGACTACCGCTTCAGCAAAGCGATTCTGAAATCAGAGAAGGATGGCTACCTCTACGAGTTCACGCCTGAAAAAACCGATTCACCCAAGATCCTCGCCGCTTGGCATGCCACTCGTGAAAACGTTCCCATGGATCTTAAAGGTGCCCATGTCAGGCGCTCCGAACGCATGCCCCTCATGCCTGGCACCACGCATGATGCCGGTGTGAAACCGGACGACACCTCCGTGGTAGCAGGCACGCTTCCCGTTCTCATTTGGGTGAAGTAAATCACTCAACATATGTCGTCCACCAACGCTCACATCGCCACCTGCCATGCTGCCTTTTGTAGCTTGGAATCCAAAATCGAAATGCGCAGCACCTCGGCCCGCATCGCGCTCGCTGGTGTGACGAGTGAGCCGCTGGAGAATGTGGTGAATGGCATCATTTAACCGCGTTCATTGAATCTATCCATGAAACACATCGCCGCCCTCATCCTCACCCTCAGCGGTCTAATCAACGCTGCTGAGCCGTTCATCGACAAGCAGGACCTCTTCATCGTTGGAGACAATCCTGCCTACAGTCTCTATCACATCCCTGGTGTCGTCGTGACAGCCAAGGGCACTGTTTTGACATGGTGTGAGGCACGCAAACGTGCCGCTGGTGTTAGCGACTGGGATGACATCCGCATTCTGCTCCGCCGCAGCACCGATGACGGCAAGACATGGAACACCGCCAAAAGTATCGCCGATGTGCCGGGGCCGAAGACCAAAAACCCCTTCGCGCTCAAAATGAAAAACGTCGATCCCAACGATGTGACCTACAACAACCCGGTGATGATCGCTGACAAAGACGGCAGCGTTCACATGCTCTTCTGCCTCGAATACATGCGCGTCTTTTATCAGCGCAGTGATGATGACGGCCTCACCTTCAGCGCACCAGCGGAGATCACTGCCGCGTTTGATGCCTTCAAGAAGGACTACGACTGGAAGGTGCTCGCCACAGGGCCAAATCACAGCATTCAGCTCAAGAATGGCCGACTTGTCGTCCCCGTCTGGCTTTCTACCGGCACAGGCGGCAACGCGCATCGCCCAAGCGTCACCGCCACCATCTACAGTGATGACCAGGGCAAGACATGGAAGGCTGGCGACATCGCCGTGCCATGCACGGACGAATGGATCAACCCCAACGAAACCGTCGCCATCGAACTCAATGATGGTCGCGTGATGCTGAATGTGCGCAGCGAATCCAAAGCGCACCGTCGTCTCATCACCACCAGTCCTGACGGCGCGACACACTGGAGCACGCCGAAGTTTGACGACGCCCTGCTCGAACCCATCTGCATGGGCGGCATCGTGCGCTACAACTATGGCGACCAGAACGGCATCCTCTTTTCCAACCCACACAATCTCGAAGTAGCCAAAGGTAAACCCGAGCCTGGTAAAACTCGCGCGCGCAAGAACCTCAGCGTGAAGTTTAGCCGCGATGAAGGCAAGACCTGGCCGACTAACAAACTCATTGAAGACGGCCCCAGCATGTATTCAGACATCGCAGTCACACACAGCGGCACCATCCTCTGCTTCTACGGTCGCAGCGGTGATAGCAAAGGCGTAGCGGCCTTTGCCGGTGGGCGCCTCACACTTGCACGCTTCAATCTCGAGTGGCTCACGCAGTAGCTTTGATGGGAGATCAAAGCGCGATCAGTCTTCGCAAGCACCGCTTCTTCGTATTACTTCTCGATCCCGCGCAAGTGCGTATCAAACCAGTCGGCGAACTGCGTGTAATCCGGCTGGCGGTCCGGCCAGCCGTGAGCAGCACCGGGC
>JBEBGU010000598.1:0-3553 GCA_040081325.1 Prosthecobacter sp. | reverse complement strand
GCTGGACACCTCCAATGGTGACTTCTGGGCGCTGCCGGACATGGGCCGTGGCTCCTGGGAAAATGCCGCGCTCGTCGATACAGGCAGCACGACGCATGTGGCCTTCTTACTCGGTGACGATGCGCAGGGCACGCCTCTTTATCTCTATGTCGGTGTGAAGAATGCGGCTGGTAATTTCCTCCAGCGTAACGGCCTCAGTGGTGGCCAGCTTTATGTATGGAAAGCCACGAATGGCAACACCACGCCACAGCAATTCAATGGCACGAACGGCAATGGCCTAACTCGCGCAGGCACATGGGTGGCGATCAATGCGAAGAACGCTGCACTTGCTGGCACCGCCGGGCATGATGCCGCTGGTTATAAGAACGACACCACACTGCAAGCCGAGGCTGATGCAGCAGGTGCGTTCTCGTTCTCTCGTCCTGAAGATCTCAGCACAAGTCCGACTGATGGCAGCATCGTGGCTTTCACCTCCACCGGACGCGGCTCGCTCTACCCACTGGATAACTGGGGCGACACTTACATCATCGACATCGACTTTGCCTCGGGCGTGCCGACCAGTGGTGCACTGCGCATTCTTTATGATGGCGACACCGCAGGTGGTGGTCAGTTCTCATCGCCTGAAGAAGGTCTGCGCTGCCCAGACACTCTCGACTGGGCTGACGACGGCTTCATTTATGTGCAGGAAGATCAGTCCAACCAGAACGGCAGCTTCGGCGCGGCAGGATTTGAAACTTCCATCTGGCGGCTCGATGCGACCACAGGCGCTGCGGTGCGTGTGGCGCAGACTGATCGCTCCACTGTTTTGCCGCTCGGCTCCACGGACACGAATGTAGGCGACGTGGGCAACTGGGAATCCTCAGGCATCATCGACGTCTCCACACTCTTCGGTGAAGAAGCAGGCTCGCTCTTCCTCTTTGACATTCAGGCCCACTCCGTCAACACAGGCCTCGTTGCCAGCAAGACACTCTTTGAAGGCGGTCAGCTCTGCTTCTTGGAAAAAGGACTCGAAACCGGTGCCTTTACCATCAACCCGAACTCCGGCGCGATCACCCTCGCCAACCCTGAAGCCCTTCACTTGGATAGCCCACGCTCTCACGAGCTGCGTGTGCAGTCCTTTGACGGCAGCAATTCAACGCTGGAAAAAGTCACGATCAACGTCACCAACACCATCGTCTCGACGAGCAATAACTTCAAAGCCGCCACCTACAATACCTCTCTCTTCCGCGAAACTGCGGGCGCGCTGATCACTGAACTTGGCACCGTCACGAGCGACCAAGCGAAAAAAATCGCCCGCGTCATTCAGAACAACAACGCCGACGTCATCCTCATCAATGAATTCGACTACGATGCCAAAGGTGTGGCTCTGAAACGCTTCAAAGAGAACTACCTCGAAGTCGCACAGAACGGAGAAAATCCCGTCTATTATCCATACGCCTTCATCGCCCCTGCTAACACTGGCGTTCACTCAGGTTTTGATCTCGATAACAATGGCAGCGTCGTTTCCACCCCAGGAGCCACAGGTTATGGCGAGGACGCCTTCGGCTTCGGCACCCATCCTGGTCAGTATGCCTTTGTCGTGCTTTCCAAGCATCCCATCGACACGCCGAACATTCGCACCTTCCAAAAATTCCTCTGGAAAGACATGCCCGGCGCTGACCTCCCGGACAATCCCGCCAACGGCACTCCGATTGACTGGTATTCGCCAGACGAGCTGAATATCTTCCGCCTCTCCTCCAAGAACCACGCTGACGTGCCCGTGCTCGTGAACGGCACGGCTGTCCACATCCTCGCCAGTCACCCCACACCGCCAGTCTTTGATTCCGGCGCACCATGGACGGCTGGAGTCGATCACAATGGCCGCCGTAACAGTGATGAAATCCGCTTCTGGAATGATTACGTCACGCCCGCGAACAGCGCCTACATCTACGACGACACAGAAACTTTTGCGACACGCTCCGGCGGTCTGCCAGCCAACACACGCTTCATCATCTGTGGTGACCAAAACGCGGATAACAATGAAGGCGATAGCACCGACCCCGCCATCAAGCGCATCATTGGTGGTAATCTAATTATTGGCGGCACAGCAGTCACACCAAATCCATTGGTGAACTCTACCTTCGTCCCCGGTGGCGGCGCTGGACCACAGCCGGATGACACCGCAGCCTTCAGCAGCGGCGTCCGTGTCGATTACGCTCTGCCTTCAACCTTCGGCCTCACCGTGAATTCCGGTGGAGTCTTCTGGCCCGTGACCAGCGCAGGCACGATCAGTGACGCGATCACCGCATCAGACCACCACATGGTCTTCCTGAACCTCACCCTCAGCGACGTCCCAACGCCACCAAACACCGGCCTCGCCTCTTACTACGGCAGCGCTTCCGGCCTGCTCGGTACACCGCTCCAAAACGCGCTCCACAACATCATTGATGGCCACACAGTCGTTGACTACGGCACTGTGGATGAGGTCATGCAGGTCATTGATGAAGACACTCTTACCAGCGCCAATGTCCGCCTGCTTTACTCCAATGCCTCATTGCCGAAGACCTCCGCCAACGTCAACGGCGGTTGGAACCGCGAACACGTCTGGCCCCGCAGCGATGGCGTCGGCGATACCGGTCCAGACTACTCCGACATCCACCATCTTTTCCCCTGCAAAGACACCGTGAACAGCCTGCGCAGCAATCTCCCTTATGATGAAAGCACCAATCTCGACAGTGATGCCTTCGCGCCAGAATCTTTCAAGGACAATGATTCATGGGAACCACTGGACCGGGATAAAGGCGTCGTCGCTCGTGCTCAGCTTTACATGATGGTTCGTTATGATGGCTCCGATCCAGACACCACTGATCTTACACTCGCGGACAACACCTCTCCCACTGGCACGCAAGGCAAGCTATCCACACTACTCGCCTGGCACCGCGCTTTCCCACCGACCGATTACGAGCGCAATCGCAACAACGCCATCTACTCCGGCACCAATGTCGGCGGCACCGTCTATGCCCAGGGCAACCGCAATCCTTTCATCGACTTCCCGCAGTTCGCAGATGCCATCTTCCTCAATACGACGACCACTTCGTTCGCCAAATGGCAGACACAAAACTTCACGCTCACACAACTTCAAAATTCCACGCTCACTGGACCGAACGGTGATCTCGATGGAGATGGTCGTAGCAACTACTTCGAATTCCTTCTGGGTGGGAATCCAGCCGCTGGGAATGACGAGCCGCTGGTGTCCGCACGCGCTGGCGATCAGTTCACGCTCTCGTTCTTCCGCCCGAAAGGCATCACCGAGCAGACACGCATCGAGTCCAGCACGCAGCTCATTGGCGGTAGTTGGACGACCGTGCCGAATTGGTTATCCAGCTCAACCATTACGGAGCTTGGCGACTATCAGCGCGTTGATTTCACCACGACGATTCCCGCCGGAGAAGGCGGCCTGTTCTACCGAGTCGTGATTGAGTAAGCCTCCAGCATGCAAAAGCTCGTCACCATCTATCTCGATAACATGGCCTACGAAGGCTCCACCATGTTCAAAGGCCACGCCGCCAGGCAC
>JBEBGU010000597.1:0-3554 GCA_040081325.1 Prosthecobacter sp. | reverse complement strand
ATTTCATCCTGTTCAGTCAGCGCGAATTTTTGCTGAACCTCTCCAGAGAGCTGAATCGTGATAATATTTCGTTCGCCCAGTTTTTCCTGCTCAGCTACCTCGCTTCCTCCAAGGATCTGACGATGACTGACATCGCTCGTAAAATGAGCCATTCGACAGCTGCCGCGACCGGATTGGTCGATCGACTTGAGAAACTCGGCTACATGGAGCGCACCCATGCGATCGATGACCGCCGTAAAGTCATGGTCCGTGTGACTTCCAAGGGTCTCGACCTCGTGAGCCGTCTGCGTGATGAACTTCAGTCCCAGATCGCTGATGCAATGTCGGAAACGTCCTCCAACGATGCTGAGGCGTTCATGTCTTCCTACCGCAATTTGGATACTACGGTCGGTGCTCGATAGGTTGTTTGTTCGTGGTTTGTGTTCTAATTGAAAGGCGCATGGATTGTTCCATGCGCCTTTTGATTTTTTGTGCGACACCACGACCATGAATAATCCGCTTTGGATAGGATTTCCCCTTTTAGAGTCGTTGCCCGACTTCACCCATCGCTTTATCTTGCGACACCCAACGATCCCAGTGGACGCCGAGCGCGCCGAGGCAGTCAATCGGTTGACCCACTGGCATCACGAGCAAGTCCAAGAGATGGGCTTTTCACCCAGCGCCCTCTGCATCGCCGAGCAGATTCATGGGAAGGGCGTGGCAGTGATACGCGATGCCGTTTCGACACCGATCCCGCAGGTGGACGGTATGATCAGCAACACACCAGGTCTCGTCATCGGCATTTATGTCGCGGATTGTGGGGCCATTTATCTAGCTGATCCCGTCACCGGTGCCTTTGGCGTGCTCCACTCGGGGAAAAAAGGGTCCGAGCTAGGGATCGTGTCAGAAGGACTTCGGCTGATGCACGAGCATTTCGGCACACTTCCAGAAAATGTCCGGGTACAACTCGGACCATGCATTCGGCCACCCGCCTATGAGGTGGACTTCACGGGCCAGATTCGCGAAAGTTGCCTGGAGGCAGGCGTGACTCCAGAGCATTACGCCGACTGTGGTTTATGCACCTCGCATGATCTGACGCGCTATTACTCCTATCGTTTGGAAAAGGGCCGCACTGGTCGCATGCTCGCCTTACTGGGCCGCACGATCTGAAAGTTGTTTTCAATCCACCTCGATTGGCGTCCTATTAGCCGCTCAGCCAGTCTCCCTTTCTGCCACCCATGCCTCGAACGCTTGAACTTCCCTCCCCTGCCAAGATCAATCTCTGGCTGCGCATCCTCGGCAAACGTGAGGACGGCTTCCATGAGGTGCAGACTCGACTCTGCAAAGTAGGCATCGCAGACACCGTGAGGCTGGAACTTCAGGCAAACGGCCATGATGTCGCGCTGACCTGCAACCAGCCTGGCATCCCATTGGATGAATCCAATCTCGCCATCAAAGCTCTTCGCGCTTTCGAGTCACGAGCAGGCATCAAACGCGGGTGGAGCATCCATTTAGAAAAGCGTATTCCGCATGGTGCTGGCCTCGGTGGCGGCAGTAGCAATGCAGCCTCAGTGCTGCGAGGATGTAACGAGCTCCTCGACCGCCCACTCACTCAGGAGGCGCTGCTAGAAATCGCCGCCGGCATCGGCTCCGATGTGCCGTGCTTCCTGCTCGACACCACCGCAGCTGATGGCGCAGGCCGTGGTGAGCAAGTCACGCCTGTAGATTTTTCATGGAAGCTGCCGATCGTCCTCATCAAGCCTGCCTTTCCGATTCCAACGCCCTGGGCTTATAAGAATTGGTCCACCTCGAATGAACTCCCCGGCGTGCTTTACGCGCCGCAGCTCTGCCCTTGGGGTGAAATGGTCAATCACCTTGAACGTCCTGTTTTCGAAAAGTATCGCCTCCTCCCTGCCCTAAAATCCTGGCTACTCGGCCATGGCAGCGTGCGTGCCGCACTCATGTCCGGCTCCGGTTCGACGATGTTTGCGATCACTAATACCGATGTCGAAGCTGCCGCACTCGCTGAAGAAGCCCGTCACTGGTGCGGCGAAACAGCCTGGGTTCAGGCAACTCAAAGTCTCTCATAACCATGAAATCCAAGATCCTACCCTTCCTTCTACTCCTGCCTCTCATTGGCTATTCTCAGGAGACGCTCACCTTCAGCGATCCAAAGCCACAACGCTACCAGCTCAAAGCCCGCGCTAGTCAGATCGACCCACTGGCCAAAGCCCATCCCGAGATTGAATTCGTTTTTGAAAAGAAAGGCAAACCTGCAGACGAAGAAAACGCCACCGTGGACACCCGCGTGGCTCCACAGGGGAAACTCGTCATCTGGCTCATGGGCAACAGTACGGGACTCTTCGAGCGACTGAATAGTTACGGGCTCCACGCCATCCAGGTCCATTACGCCAACGGTTGGTTCGGCAAATTCGGTAAAGAGCCAACGCCAGAAGATGATCAATTCATCGGCGACATCCGCCTCGAAGCCGCCACTGGCGAGGATTTCAGCCCCACCGTCACCATTCCTAAACCTGATGGAATGATGGAGCGCGCCTACCAGTTCGTGAAGTGGCTTAGCAAAGAAAACCCCCATGGGCGCTGGGACTTTTTCATCACCGCTGATGGCAAGGGACTGCGCTGGGATCGTGTCATCATATCCGGTGCCTCTCATGGCAGCACCACCGCAGCACGTTTTGCCAAGCATCAAAAAGTGGACCGTGTCGTCATGCTCTGTGGACCGCGTGATCAGTATCAGACTTGGCAGGCGCTTCCCTCAGCCACTCCATCCAATCGCTACTTTGGTTTCAGCCACGTCCTCGATGGTGGCTGGTCCGGCGACCACTACTGCCGCTCTTGGGAAATGCTCGGGCTCGCCCAGCATGGCCCCATTGTCGATGTCGATCACGCTCAGCCGCCCTTTCAAAACACACGCCGACTCACTACGGCAGCCGATGTGAAAGGTGATGACAAACGCGCCCACTCCAGCGTCGTCCCCGGCAGCGCTTCGGTCAAAGATGCCGCAGGCAATCTCGTCCACGAAGCTGTCTGGAAGTATCTCTACACTCATCCCGTCGATGTCACCGGCACGCCCACAGCAGCCGATGCCGATTGCGAGAAAGACCTCCGCAAAGCACGCGCTGAGAAGTAGCCGCTCGGACTATCGTCTGCGTTCCAGCCACTTGAGCAGATCTTTACTCACCTCAGCACGCTGCACGTCGTGAAGCAGTAGATGATAACTGCGCGTGTACCAGAGAAGACGTTTTTGAGGCGACCGAATCTGACCAAAGAGCGTCTGCACCTGATCGGGTGAACTGAGGATGTCATTGGGAGTGGCGAGAAAGAGCACTGGCATTCGCAGGCGTTTCGCTGCGCTGGGATTGGCATCCAGCAGCCAGCCGATCTCAGTGAGCAGGCGTAGGCTGAAACTGCCGATGTGATGCTCCGTGACGGCCATCTGGTCGCCATGAGTCGTGGTGCTGGTCACTTGGATGGCGCTCATACCACCTTGAACATGCGTGATGGCTGCGCCAGGCACAAGGTTCAGTGTCGGTGCGAGCAGCGCCGCCTCGTCG
>JBEBGU010000596.1:0-3555 GCA_040081325.1 Prosthecobacter sp. | reverse complement strand
CTCCCTTCGACGGCATAACCCGCATCAGGTTCGGAGGGTTCCAGCCGACGACGGCCAGTCTCAGTCCCTTGCGCGGGACGCCCCTGTCTTTAACAGCTCGGAGTGTGGGTAATGCACGGCAAAACGTCAAAGTGTATTTCGGATCTGTTCGAGCTAGGGCAGGGGAGTCAATGATCCTATTGATAGCCGTTTCGCGAATCACGATGACACTTGAATTCAGGCTTCCATTTTTTCGTATTCCGTTTGAATGCGCTAGTTGTCTTTACCATCCCCATTTCAATCTCTTTTGCCGATCAAAGTTAGCCGCTTCAGTTCTCCATTTTCAAAACGCCTCCATCTGTCCGCCGTCCTCGCTAGAAATTTCAGCGGAGTATGTCGGCAGGGATCATTTCATTCAAAGTCCGACTAAAAGTTCACTCCAGAGAGCTAGATTATATAACTACATACAATGTATGTAATGTAAAGTTATGTGGTAGTGCATCAGTTTGAATTCTTTTCAGGAGGCGTGCCGTTTGCGCTTCGGAGCGGCGGCTCAAGGAATCTGAATCTCGAGCCACTCCACATCCGCAGAACTCTGACAGAGTCGCTGTTCATTGGTGAGATTTGCTGGAACAATGGCGAAGTCTCCGGCGCGCAGTTGGCGGTTAGCGATGTTGAGTTGGCCTTTGATCATGGCGATGGCGAGATTCTCTCCAGGCATTCCCAGAGAGACTTGATTTGGGTGGCTGTGGAGGATTTTGAAAAACTCGCAGTCGATGAGCATTCCCTGAGCGTCGGGCTGTTGGAAATCGGGCGAAGTGCTACTGAAGTCGATGCTGCGGAGTGACTCCTGAATGTGAAGCGCGCGCGATCTGCCATCAAGTCCGACACGATTCCAATCGAAGACGCGGTAGGTCGTGTCGCTGTTTTGCTGCACCTCGTAAATGACGAGGCCTGCACCGATGGCGTGAATCAGGCCGCTCGGAATAAAAAGGCAGTCGCCAGATTTGGGTTCCATGATCTGAACACAGTCAGCTACGGTGCCTGCGTGGATGGATTGCTCAAAAGCTTCGCGGGTCACTCCCTGGCGGAGTCCAGCGTAGAGTTTGGCCCCCTGCTCTGCATGGACCACGAACCACATTTCAGTCTTGGGTTCGCCGCCGAGTTCAGCAGCTAAATGCACGGGCGGATGAACTTGGATGGAGAGATCATCGCAGGCATCGAGGATTTTCATGAGCAGCGGATAGCGCTCAGAGGGATGACTGAGCAGAGCTTTACCAAAAACAGCCTCGCGGTGCTGCGTCCATAAATCGTGAAGCGAGATTTGCGTGCCGCTGCTCAGTGTGCAGATGCTTTGCTCGGCTGGTCGGTCACTGATTTCCCAGGATTCGCCATAGGGCGTGTTCGTCTCCGGCAAAGCGCGGTTTAGGAGCGTTTCAAGGCGTCTGCCGCCCCAGACGCGAGTTTGGTAAAGCGGCTCAAAAGTCAAAAGGGTATCGAACATGGGGCCACTCAACGGCTAAAGCCCCCTGCCCGCAACTCCAAGCAGATCTTCGCTATGGCGAATCATAGAGAAATGAGCGCAATCCAAGCCGCAAGATTGTCACAAGAATGCTTGCCGTTTGACGTTGGTTTGACCCAAACTTGATCCTCTATGGAAAACACAGCCGAAACCAACTCACGCCGCGACTTTTTGAAAAGCTCCACCAAGGCAGTCGCCGGACTGTCCGTCCTCTCAGGCATCCAGATCCCGTATGTCCATGCGGCCAACGATGACACGATCAATATCGCGCTCGTCGGCTGCGGCGGTCGCGGCACAGGTGCGGCCAGCAACTCGATGGGCGTGAAGCAGCGCACGCGCCTGATCGCCATGGCGGATGTGCAGGAAAGCCGCCTGGAGGCCAGCTTTAACGGACTGAGCGCCAAGCATCCCGACCGCTTCTCCGTCTCCGCCGACTCGAAGTTCATCGGCTTTGATGCCTACAAGCAGGCCATCGACACGCTCAAAAAGGGTGATGTCGTCGTGCTCGCGACGCCTCCGGCCTTCCGCTGGGTGCAGTTCAAATACGCCATCGAAAAAGGCGTGAATGTTTTCATGGAAAAACCCATCTGCGTGGATGCTCCGAGCGGCAAACGCATGTTGGAACTCGGCGAGCAGGCCAAGGCCAAGAACATGAAGGTCGCCGTCGGCCTCATGTGCCGTCATTGCCGCGTTCGTGGAGAGTTGTTCGACCGCATCCAGCAAGGTGAGATCGGTGACATCATCCTGGGCCGTGCCTATCGACTCCAGGGCCCTGTGGGCACCTGCTTCACCAAGCCCCGCGACCCCAAGGCCGATCCGAGCGAAGTCATCTATCAGATCAAAAACTTCCACTCATTCCTGTGGGCTTCCGGCGGTGCGTTCAGTGACTTCAACATCCACAACATCGACGAAATCTGCTGGATGAAGAACGACTTCCCGATCGAGGCCAAGGCCACCGGTGGCCGCACCGACCGTGGCGACTATGTGGACCAGAACTTCGACCACTACAGCGTCGAGTACACCTTCCGCGATGGCAGCAAGTTCTGGCTCGAAGGCCGCAACGCCATGAAGACGCACAATGAATTCGCCAGCTATGTGCATGGCTCCAAAGGCATGGCCGTGATCTCCACCGCCGGTCACTTCCCTTCCCGCGCCATGACCTTCAAAGGTCAGAACAAGAACCCCACCGAAATCATCTGGCGTGGTCCGAAGGTCGAACCGAATCCCTACGACCTCGAATGGCAGGATCTCATCGACGCCATCCACGCCGACAAGCCCTACAGCGAAGTCGAGCGTGGCGCGAAAGCCAGCCTTGTCACCGTCATGGGCCGCATGTCCGCCCACACTGGCCAGCTCGTCACCTATGACCAGCTCATGGCGCACGATCACGAATTTGCCCCCGGCGTGGACAAGCTCAAGCTCGATGGCCCGGCTCCGCTCCTGGCTGATGCCAATGGCAAGTATCCCATCCCGCAAGCCGGTGTGAACGGCATGTACGAATACGTCGTGCCAAAGGCCTGATCGCTTTAAGAGCAAGTGAAGCTTCGACGCCCGTGGATGATCTCCACGGGCGTTTTCATTTATGAAGTGGAACGCCCGCGCAACCTGTCCACCAGCACAGCCACGAGGATGACGAGACCGAGCACGATCTTCTGCGTGTTGCTTTCCACATTGGTGAGGTTCATGCCGTTTTGGATCACGGCGATGATGAAAGCACCCGCCAGCGTGCCGGGCATGGTCCCCTTCCCTCCGCTCAAACGTGTGCCGCCGACGACGACTGCCGCGATGACGTACAGTTCATACATCCCGCCATAAGTCGGTGAGCCGCTTTTTAAAAGAGACGCCGTGACCACGCCGCCGAGTCCCGCCAGCAGACCGCCGATCAGATAGGCCGTGATGATCACGCGCCGCACCGGCACACCGGAAAGCAGCGCCGCTTCTAAATTGCCACCCACGGCATACAGATAGCGACCGAAGCGCGTCTGCGTCATCACGCCATGAGCAAAGGCATACAGCACCAGCATGAGCACGACGGCGTTTGGCAGGCTCAGCAG
>JBEBGU010000595.1:0-3559 GCA_040081325.1 Prosthecobacter sp. | reverse complement strand
GTGGTCCTGGGTGCTGCCAAGCGCTGGTTAGTTGAAAAGAGGCTAAGGATTTCGCCGCCTGACACACCACTCCTGTCAGCTCATGAACCCCAACGGCGCGGCGCTACTGCTGGTGCTATAGAAGTTACCGATGTTTGGGAGAACCAATGGCAGATCAGTTTTTGAAACGCCAAGCCAGAGGGCGAGTTCGGCAAAGAAGCTATCGCAACTGGTGGTCGGGATCAGGCGGCCAGAGCCGGTGTCGAGCGGATTGAGCTCGGCTCCCACATTGGGATTAAGGGCAAGACTCGGGTAGCTGCCATAGATTTTTTTGCCGATGACGGAACCGCCGACGACCATTTGATTTCCACCCCATGCGTGATCACTGCCTTGGCCATTACTGGTGAGTGATCTGCCGAAGTCAGAGGCAGTGTAAAGGGTGACGTTATTTTGCAGGCCCATCGTGGTGAGTTGCGAGTAGAAGGAGCCGATGGCGGCGCTGACTTCAGGCAACATCTGCCCCTGATAAGTGAGCACTCCGCTGTGGTGATCCCAGCCACCGATTTGGATAAAGAAAGTCTGGCGGATGGAGCCTGTGCCAGCGCGCCCGTTGATGGCCTTGGCGACCATTTGCAAACGTGAGCCGATATACGTCGATGGGAACGCGACAGCACCAGGCAGCGCGCCAGAGGTGGCTGCGGCGAAGGTGTTGTAGGAGTCGATGGCTTGCTTCTTCCGCGAGCTAAAAGTCTGCATGAGCAGGTTCGAATATTGCTGTGTGAGCTGGCTGTCCACGCCTTGACTCAGGGCCTGCGTGATGAGGTCATTTGATTGCCAAGTGGCTCGGTAGTTACTCAGACCCACGGCTCCGGCTGGCGTGATGGCATACTCAGCGACGGTGTTCCCAGTTTGCCAGACGTTGCCACCATCGAGCGAGATATTCATGGGCACGCTTTGGTTGCTGTTGGTGCCCTTTAATAGATCCGCCGTGCGACCTGCCCAGCCTGTGCCTGCGCGGGAGTTTGGCACGCTAGTCTGCCATTGCTCGATCTGATCGGAGTGTGAGTAGAGGCCAAGCGGGAGCTGCTTGGAGAACTGCGCGACTTGCGTGCGGTTCGAGACTGGCTCCACGAGTGTGCCGACGTTTGCGATGAAAGCTGCATTGCCATTCTGAAAAAGATTCGCGATCTCTGGCATGCCCCCATGCACGGCATAGTTTGGTAGGCCGATGGGGTTGATGTCGATAAGCTGCGCAGGGGCGAGTGCTAAGTTTGCACGTGAATTCTGATACTGAGCGTAGGCAGTGGCTTCACGCGGCACGAGCATGTTGAAGGAATCATTGCCACCCGCGAGAAAGACGCAGACGACGGCGCGATACTCCGAGTTCGTCGGCGCGGTGACGGCAGCGAGTTTCTCGGTGAGCGAGAGATTGAGCATCGTATTCAGCACCGGGATGGAGGACACGGCTGCGCAACTGGCTTTGCCAAGGAACTGGCGGCGAGAGGAAGAAGAGGATGAAATGATCATGGCGTAACAGGTAGTGGACGATGGATGTGACGCCTTCAGCGCATCACATTGAACTCTGCGGAAGTGACGAACAGATTGAGCAACAGCTTCAAGCGCTCGCGGTGCCAGTTGTAGATGCTTAAACCAGGTTTAATGCGGTCCACGGACTCACGAATGATTTGGAACTGGCGTGAACTGAGAGTTCCGCCGAGCAGAGAGAGATCGAGGTGGCGAATGAGCACATCAGTCTCCAGCAAAGTGGTGGGATAGTTGCTAGAGACCTGCGCGGAGGGCACCACCATCGACAGTTCGGGAATGAGATTTAGCGTCACGATATACTGCGAGTCGCCATGCCCCCAACGGTGGAGATCACTACCGCCGCAGACATCATAAAAGTAGTTTGCGCTCGTGATGGCCGAGGTGGCGTTGAGGATTTGAAACTCGGGAGCTACGAAAACCTGCTGCGAGAGTGGTCCAGGCGGACTGTGATTGGGCAGAAAGAAGTTAAAGACGCTGGGGGAGTTCATCGGGTCCTGCATGTGATCGAGCACAAACTGATCAAGCGCGAAGAGGCCAGAAGGAGACGAAGCATTGAAGGCACGGGCGAGATTCACCACGCGGAGAAATGGCTCACGCAGTTTACCAAAGGTGGGCAGCTCCATGTTTGCTGGGTCGCGTGCTTCGGTGTCTAAGAGGATGGCTTTCATGACCGCTTTCATGTCACCGCGCACGCCGCTGCCGTTATTGTTAAAGGCTGTGGCTACACGCCCGACAAAGGCTGGAGTTGGATTTGAGGTGATGAAGCGCTGGATGAGTCGGATAGCGATGAAAGGGCCGACGTTCGGGTGATTAAAAAGGTTCGTCACAGCAGCATCCACATCGGCCATACCTGCGGTGCCTAAATTACTCGAGCTTGCTGTTCGAGCCGGGAGTTGGAGGCCACCGAGCAGCGTCTTAGCGTTGCAATCATGATTCGCGTCCCAGCATTTCATGGGCTGTTCATGATCGCCGTAAGCGAGACTATTGGGATTAAAGTTTGCCGCATCTCCCCAGGTCCATCCGGTGAAAACACGGGCGAGTTCGGTGATGTCAGCGTTGCTGTAGGTGGAGATAGGTTGCCCCTGGGCATTGAGTTTGCGCGTGCCGTCATTGTTCAGTTCCCACAGGCCGATAGTGAACAACTGCATGATCTCACGCGCGAAGTTTTCATCGGGATGCAGGTTCAGCGCGACGTTGGCTTTCTGATTTCCGAGGTGGCTCAAATACACGCCCATCACGGGGTGCAATGTCACGGCTTTGAGCAGTGTGCCGTAGTTTCCAAAGGCTTGCTGCTCAAACAAATCATAGAACTGAGCCATGCCTTCGGGATAGACGCCTAGTGCTTCAGGTCGATCTGAAACGACAAGGACCTCGCTCAATGCGAAGGCTACGCGCTGACGCAAAGGATCGGGCAATTGAGTGACCACGTCATCTGGCCGAAGTTTCGGTGCGCCCATCGCGCGGCTCCACCAGGCGTGCTCCTTGTAGTTGCCGTAGATGCCCATGTCATTTGCATAAGTCATCGCCCAATTGGTGTAGGGCAGAAGATAGCCGATGGGCCTGGCGCACTGATCCTCGAACCACGCATCAAAGCCCATCGACATGACCTCTTCGACATTTTCAGGGATGTCGTCAGGGTCCCCCGTACTGTCTTGATCAGGGCCAAATGAGGCCTGAATCAAGAAGCGAGCGGCGGCTTTGGCGCTCGGTAGGACTGAGGCATCACCTATGAGTGCGGTCGCACTAGTCACCGCACCAAGGGAGTAGCCAATGCCTGTCGTGGCAGTGATGACGATGGATTCTACACCCTCTATACTTGCATCGTTAATGGGTGTGAGATCGATCCAGGTTTCACGAGCGCCAAATGGCATATAGACCTGCGCTCCGGTATTGCTCGTGGTGTAGTCACTGTCGCGTGTGGCTGTGCCAGTGAAGGTGACATTGATCCACATCGGCTTTAGGCCGCCCGTGCGGCGAATGACGATGACGCCTTTGTCTGGCCAGTCCTCACGCATGTCACCGTCGATCAAACCGA
>JBEBGU010000039.1:0-13308 GCA_040081325.1 Prosthecobacter sp. | reverse complement strand
ATGCAGACGACTCCCTCATCCGCAGACACGGACCTTCAGGCTGACAACCTTCGCCGCGCGGCGATCGACAAGTCAGTCAAGGGGCCTGTGCTGTTCCTCTTCCTCAACGGTGCTTTCTGGCTCATGGCCTCCACCATTCTCGGTGTGCTAGCAGCGGTGAAGCTCTTTGCTCCTTCCTTCCTCGGCGACTGCCCGATTCTCCAATACGGACGCCTGCAACCCACTCACATCAATGCCTTGGTTTATGGCTGGGGCATTCAAGCCGGTCTAGGTGTGATGCTCTGGATCATGGCTCGTCGTTCCGGTCAGGAATTAAAGAGTGGCAAAAGCCTGCTCTATGTCGCCGGAGTATTCTGGAACATCGCTGTGACTTTGGGTCTGCTCAGCATTCTGTTCGGTGGCAATACCTCCATGGAGTGGCTGGAAATGCCGAAGTGGATCTGGCCGATCATGCTGGTTTCCTTCCTTTGCTTTGCTTGGCCCATGGCCACCATGTTTGGTCGCGCGTTCCGTCCTGAAGGATTCATGATCAGCACTTGGTACATCCTGGGTGCGTGTTTCTGGTTCCCGTGGGTTTTTGTCACAGCCAATGTCGCGCTCCACTGCTTGCCAGCACTTGGTGCTCTTGGCGCTGGTATCAATGCATGGTACGTCCACTCGGTCATTCTGCTCTTCTTCGCTCCGGTCGCGATTGGCTCGGCTTACTATTTCATCCCAAAAGTCACGGGGCAGCCAATTGCTAGCTCCCAGCTCGCTCAGCTTGGGTTTTGGTCACTCGCTTGTCTCTCTGGCTGGACAGGAATGCAGCACTTCATGGGCGGACCGCTTCCTGCATGGATGCCTGCCGTCGGTGCGCTCACAGGTGTCTTGCTCCTCATCCCCGTTGGAGTTGTCGGCTTGAATCATCATCTGACTACACTTGGAAAACATAATCTGGTCGCGACTAGCCCGACACTGCGTTTCACCTTCCTCGGTGCGCTTTTCTATCCAGTCTCAGGTATCATGCTGGCGCTGATTTCCGCCTTCTCGACCGGAGCTACATTGCAGTTCACCAATGCTTGGTACGGCTTCCAAATCGTTTCAGTATATGGCTTCTTCAGCATGTGTGTGTTTGGAGCGATCTATTACATCGTGCCGCGTCTCACAGGCTGCGAATGGCTCTCGGTGCGTCTCATTCGCAATCACTTTTGGTTCTCCACCTATGGCATCGCCGTGGTGGTCGTGACCAGCCTTGTGGCCGGTGTCCAGCAGGGTGGTGATCTCAATCATCCTGAAATGTGGGATCAGGACTTCATGCAGCTCGTCTTGAATACACGCCCCTACATCGTCGCTCGTGCTATTGCCTGGGCAATGATCACTTGGTCGAATATTTGGTTCCTGATTCATCTCATTCTCATGGTGGCTGGTCTTGGCCGCCGCAGTTCAGCCCCGACACTTTTGCATCACGATCATGAAGACGCAGCCCATCCCCACGGAGCACACGCATGAGTAACTTCCGCACGTTTATCCTCACCCTCATCGCTAGCTTCGGTCTTCCGTGGCTCTGCTTGATCATCATCCCAGCCATCAAGTACCAAGCGCTCACACCTGTGGCGTATGACAAAGATAAAGACGGTGTCGATGGCTACTACCCGCCTGCACCGATCAATCGTCAGGGACAACTCATTTATGCCCGCGAAGGCTGTGTGCAGTGTCACACGCAGATGATCCGCCCACCACAGCTCGCGCTCGATGGCTGGCGTAAAGGCTGGGGACAAGATCAAGAAGCGCGCCCTGCCGCACCGACTCGCTCCAACACCCTGCTGGATTATTTGAGCGAACCTTACGCCTTCCTCGGCGTGCAGCGCATCGGCCCAGACCTTGCCAACTATGGCTGGCGCGCCCCATCGCGTGGAGCTATTCACCTCATGCTCTACGCGCCGCGCTCGATCCATGATTGGTCCACGATGCCTGCTTTCAAGTCTCTCTATATTGAGCGCAAAGCCCAAGGTCCAGTGGCTGAAGAAGCTCTCAAACTCACGGGTAAGTCCGCTCCGAAGGCAGGCTATGAAGTCGTGCCGACCGCTGAGGCCGAAGCCCTTGTCGATTACCTCCTCACCCTCAAGAAAGATTACCCAATCCCCGGAGCTACTGCCGCAGTCGCTGCAACTCCCGCCAAGAAGTAACGCCCAAGATTCATGAGCGCGCCCTCGAACAGTTTCCAGCCTGACAGCACCGACCTAGATCGTCTCCACTCCGCCGTGAAGCGTGAGAAAGAAGATCTCCAAACAGGGCGCGAGCCAGCCCCCGTTCTGGCCATGTTCCTCGCCATGATTGTTGCCGTCATTGCTGGGGGGCAGCTCGGCACGATGACAGGTGGCTACTCGTTCAACACCAGCAATCCTTTTGGTTTTCAAGTCGGAAAAGACCCACGTCCAGGCGGTGGTGATGGTGCCGCAGCCATGGACCCCTTCCAGTCGGCTATGAAAAAAGGTGCCAATGGTTATGCCGTCTGTGGTGGCTGCCATCAGGGCGCTGGAAATGGTATTCCTGGACAGTTCCCGCCTCTGGCTGGCTCCGAGTGGGTGCTCGGCGGCACCGAGCGCTTGATCCGCGTCGTGCAGCACGGACTTGTCGGAGCCATTACGGTCAAAGGGCAGGGCTACAACACCCCCGGCGGTATGCAGCCCTTCGGTGCCGCGATGTCTGCGGGCGATCTCGCCAATGTGCTGACTTTTATCCGTAATAGCTGGGGTAACGAAGCCCCGATGATCACCAAAGAGATGGTCGAAAAAGTCCGCTCGACGGAAAAGCGCATAGCGCAATGGACCATGCCTGACCTTGAGCAGTATGCGAAAGCTGATGTGCCGGGCGAGATTCCAGCCGGTCCAGGAGCAACGGCTCCCGCTGCTGCTGCACCCGCCGCCAAGTGATTTGAGAGGACCCTGATGCGAGTGATGCAAACTCAACCAAGCAATCTCGCCCATTCTTTCGATTCCTAGTTTCCCTGCAACTTCGACAAAGCGTTGATTCATTGCTTCACTTCTGATCCTTCCCTTTAAATACTTCTTCACATGAGCGCCGCCGCACACACACACGATCAAGCCCACGATCATGGTCATGATCACCACGAGCCAGGCTTCATCCAGAAGTACATCTGGTCCACCGATCACAAAGTCATCGGCGTTCAGTATGCCATCAGTGGTCTGATTTTCCTGCTCTTCGGGTTCATGCTCATGATGCTCATGCGCTGGAGCATCGCCTATCCAGGCCAGCCAATCCCCGGCTTTACTTTTGTCTCAAGCATTCCTGGAATCGGCTGGATTTTCGAGCAAGCCATCGGTCGCTGGGCACCCGGCGGAGTGATCAATGGTGAGCTCTATAACATGCTCGGAGCCATGCACGGCACCATCATGGTGTTCCTCGGCATCGTGCCGCTTGGCTTCGCTGGTTTTGTCAATTTCGTCATGCCATTGCAGATCGGCACCATCGACATGGCCTTCCCGCGTCTGAACATGTGGAGCTTCTGGCTCTTCTTCATCAGCGGTATCGGCATGTTTGCCAGCTTCTTCCTCGGCACAGGTTCCGTGCAAACCGGCTGGACCATGTATTCGCCCTTGGCTTCCACCACGAACCTCGCCGTCACCAATATCTGGCTGCATGGTCACACCTGGTGGTTGCTGTCCATGGTGTTTAATATTTCGGCCTCACTGCTCGGCTCTGTGAATGTCATCACGACGATCATCAATCTGCGCGCAAAAGGCATGACATGGATGCGTATGCCCTTCTTCTGCTGGGCCATGTTCGTCGTCGCCTTCCTGCTTCTTCTGGCCTTCCCGCCTCTCGAAGTTGCTGCTCTACTCCAGCTTTCTGACCGCGTCTTCGGCTCCAGCTTCTTTCTGCCGACTGGCTTGATGGAAGGTGGCCAGCATCTCGACATCTCCGGTGGTGGTAGCCCTCTCCTCTATCAGCATCTGTTCTGGTTCCTCGCCCATCCAGAAGTGTACGTGCTCATTCTCCCCGCCTTCGCCATCTTGGCTGAAGTCATCCCAGCGAACACCCGCCGCCCGCTCTGGGGTTACAAAGCCATGGTCTATGGCGTTTTGACGCTCGGCTTCTTGAGCTTCCTCGTTTGGGCTCATCACATGTACCTCACCGGCATGGGCACCATGATCTCGACCTACTTCCAGATCACTACCGTACTCATCTCCGTCCCGTCAGTGATCCTTCTGACTGGCCTCATGATTTCTCTTTGGGGAGGCTCCATCCGCTTCACTCCGCAGATGCTTTTCGCATCGGCCTTCCTGCCCATGTTCGGCATCGGCGGTCTGACCGGCCTTCCCTTGGCGTTCACCTTCATCGACCTCGCCCTGCATGACACCTATTACGTTATTGCTCACTTCCATTACGTCGTCGCTCCAGGCACCATCTTTGCCCTCTTTGCGGGTGTCTATCATTGGTATCCAAAAGTCACTGGCCGCATCATGAACGACTTCCTTGGCAAATTACATTTCTGGCCCTCACTACTCGGCATGAACATGATCTTCGCGCCTATGTTCATCCAGGGCATGGCGGGCTTCCACCGTCGCTGGTATGACGGCGGCAAGTACTTCGAGCAAACCTCAGGTGCTTCCAACTGGTTCACTGAACTCAATAGTAATTTCTTCGCCCTCTTCGGCATGGACGTTGCCAATAATTTGCTCGGACTCAACGTGCTGGTTTCCTTCGGTGCGTTCATCCTCGCGATCGGTCAGGTGCCGTTCATTCTGAACTTCTTCCTCAGCGTCAAAGGCGGCAAGAAAGTCGAAAGCGACAACCCGTGGAACGCCACCACGCTTGAGTGGGCAGCGCCGACACCACCTCCGCATGGCAACTTCGATTTCGAGCCTGTCGTCGTTCGTGGACCCTACGAGTACAGTGTTCCAGGCATGAACCAAGACTACTTCCCACAATGGGAATCCGAACCCGGTAAACGCGCCGAACCTTCCGCCACACCAGCCCCCGCTGTTCATCACCACTGATCCTTCGACTTGGTTTCGTCATTCTGATTTCGTCAATCGTCATTTCCCGTCATGGACATCCCCTACACCGTCTCCGCCCGCCCCGACACTGGCTTGTACAATGCCAAGGTCGGCATCTGGCTCTTTCTCGCCTCTGAGGTCATGCTCTTTGGTGGCCTTTTCTCCTCCTACATCTTCCTGCGAGTCGGAGCCGACTATCCGTGGCCAGTGCATGAGTTGAATGTCACCATGGGCTTCATTAACACCCTTGTGCTCATCGGCTCATCCGTGACCGTCTTGCTTGCCTGGGCTTCTATCAAGCTGCGCAAGTTCACCGCGTATAAAGTTTACATGGCCATCACCATCGCCTGTGCGATGACGTTCATGGTCATCAAGAGTTTCGAGTATCGCGCTAAATTCACCCATTACTCCGCCACACTCACGGACGGCACCATCCTCACGGGTCATTTGCCTCATGGCTTTGAAATCGAGTTCGGTGGTGTTAATGAACTCACGCTCACCGTCGCTGGTAGAAAGTCCGCCGTGGACGCAGATCCCGTCGGCTACGTGCTGCCTTACATCAAAGGCGAAGCCCCCAAGTTCAAGACCGAGGACGGCAAAGAAATCACGCTAGATGCTAGCACCTTTGCCCAGCTCCGTGCTGAAGCTCATGGCAAGGCCGAGGCCAAAGCCAAAGCCGACAACATGCTACAAGTCCCAAACTGGACGATCAAACTCACCGCTCTCTCACCAATCACCTTCTCATTCCCGCCTTCCAAATTGCTGGCCAAACCTGCTTTGGACGCCAAATCCATCACCTTCCGTGATGGCACGTTAGTTGAAGGTAAAATCATCAACGACAAGATGACCCTCGAAGTCGATGGCGTCGATCTGCGCGGCACACCCGAGAAAGAGAAATCTCTCGCCTGGAACGAGCATTACCTCGGCTCTGTTTGGAAGAACGCCTTCATCCATCAGCGGGACGAAGCCATCGCCGAGTTCAGCAAAAAGTTTGATGACGGCAAAGGTGGCACCACGCGCGATCCAGTCAAAAGTGCCTCTCAGCAGAAAGAGCAGTTCTACATGCACATCGAGTCCGCCACTCCTGCGGCTCATGCCGAAGAAGGCGCAAAACACAGTGCCGAGGCGCACGCACCTGCGGAAGAACATGGCGCAGCTCACGCCCACCACCCCGAGCTGCATTTGGAGCGCAAAGATGTGCTCTTTTACTCGAACTTCACGCCCAAGCTTAACAGCTACTACGCCATCTATTTCACGCTGACTGGCCTGCACGGATTGCACGTCATCGCTGGTGCTTCAGTGCTCGCTTACTTCCTCATTTTTGACGGTCGTCGTCTCCGTGAAGATCCCGAGCACATGGCCAATCGTGTGGAAGTCGGTGGCCTCTTCTGGCACTTCGTTGACCTTGTGTGGATCTTCCTGTTCCCACTTCTTTACCTCCTGTAATTCAAACCCGCACGTCTCCCCATTATGGCTGAAAGCCCTGAAGAAATCCATAAGTCCATCAAGAAGATCCTCTGGGTCGGAGGTCTGCTCACCTTCTTCACTGCGGCCACCGTTGGCTTATCCTATGTCGAGCTACCGACACACAGCCTGAATATCATCGTCGGCATGATTCTAGCGACCATCAAGGCCGCCCTCGTTGCCTTGATTTTCATGCATTTGAACCACGAGAAAGTGATCATCTACAAGTTCCTCTTTTTCACGTTCGCCTTCGTACTTGCTCTCTTCCTGCTCTTCTACTTCTCCAGCAGCGACCCCCTAGTCTTCAGCCAGTTCTAAATCTCCGTCATGTCGCTCAAGCACTTCCACTTTGTCTTCCTCTTTTTCGCAATCCTTTGCGATGGCGGGTTCTGGCTTTGGACGCGCTTAGCACCCGAGCAGACAGCCAAGATGGGCATCGGGCACCTCGGCATGATCGCTGGTTGGACGAGTCTGGCCCTCATCGGCTACGGCCTTTGGTATCTCATCAAAAAGTCACGCACCATCATTGTCTGAGTCTGCTCAGCCCTCCTGAATCATGAACCTCCTCACCCTGCTCCCACTCGCCTGCGCTACATGCAAGACCGACCCGAACAGCGTCATGGCTCAGGCTCAGGATCTCGCGGTGCTCGTGCTACTTGGCTTCCTTGCTCTTGGCATGGGCTGTGTGGGTCTGATCGTTTATAACTTTGTCCGCAAACAGCAGAACTTTGCCATGGCTGCCCAAGCCTGAACCCTCTCTAACAAACTCTCCCCCTCATGAGTATTTCTGACATCAACGAATGGATCGGCATCACCCAAAACGCCTCCGAGCACGGTGGCCTTGTGGATCACATGCTCGGCTTCGTTCACTGGTTCATGCTAGCCCTCTTCATCGGCTGGTCCATCTTCCTCACGCTCGCCTTCTGGCGCTTCCGGGCCAAAAACAACCCGCGCGCTGACTACCATGGCGTGCGTGGCCATGCCTCCACTCACATTGAAATCGGCGTCGCCATCGTCGAGGCCATCCTCCTCCTCGGTTTCGCTTTCCCACTGTGGTCACGTCAAGCTGACGACTATCCTACAAGTCCAGACACCATCAAAATGCGCGCCATGGGTGAGAAGTTCCTCTGGAACTTTCAATATCCAGGCAGTGACATGATGCTGAGCACCTGGAACCCGCGCCTCATCTCCCAGAACAACCAAACTGGACGCGAACTCAACGATCCAAATGGCAAAGACGACTTCGTCAATCCCGGCACTATGAAGCTGCCACTCGGACGCCCAGTCATCGTCGATGTCACTAGCAAAGACGTCATTCATAACCTCGCCCTCGTTCCCATGCGTGCCGCGCAAGACGCCTGCCCTGGAGTGAAATCCCACATGTGGTTCAAGCCCGTTAAGCTTGGAAGTTGGGACATCATCTGCGGTCAGCTCTGCGGTCCAGGTCACTCACAGATGAAGGCCGTTCTTGAAGTCGTTTCCGCCAAGGATTTCGACGAGTGGGTCAAAGAGCAGTCCACCAACGCCGCCGCCAAGAGCGCCGCTCCAGCTCCCGTGGCTGCTCGTTGATTCGACACTGAAAATTTGCCTAGCCATTGACGAACGCTGTCTCGGATCTGTTCCAGGCAGCGTTCTTTTTTTTGATGAAACTCTCTCGCTTCCAACGCATCGCTCTCGTGGCTTTTCTGGCCATCGAGATCCTGCTCTTTGTGGGAGCGATCGTCCGCACCACAGGCTCCGGGCTTGGCTGCCCTGACTGGCCCTTCTGCTATGGCCGCTGGATTCCGCCGGCGAGTGCGGAGGAGATCGACTTCACCAAGCTCGACCTCGAAAAGTTCCGGCGTAAAGCTGCGGCACTGGGTCGTGATCCCGCCTCCATCACGCCAGAGAAAATCAAAGCTGAGTTCAATCCCGTCGCCACCTGGATTGAATACATCAACCGCCTGACCAGCCTTCCCGTGGGACTGTCAGTGCTTATCATGTGGGCAGCATCTATCGGTCAGTGGCGGCGTGGGCGCGCGGTGATTTTTTTCAACGCCACACTCGCCGTCATCCTCGTCGGCGTGAACGCTTGGCTCGGTGCGCGTGTCGTCCTCAGCGGGCTAAAGCCTGGCATCATCACACTGCACATGGCACTCGCCATTCTGCTGCTGTGCGTGCTCGTCCATACCGCTTGGCGCGCGAGTGATCGCCCCTGGCAACTCGAATGGAAGACCGAGCCTGATCACCGACTGCGCTGGCTCGCTTGGGTTTTGTTTGCCCTCATCGTGAGCGAGGGCGTGCTCGGATCGCAAGTGCGTGAACTCACCGACGAACTCGCCCGCACCCATGCTGGAGTGCCACGAGTCGTGTGGGTGCATGAGCTAGAAGCCAGCATGGTGTATCTCATTCACCGCAGCTTCTCCTGGCTCATCCTCTTCTTCGGAATAGCGTTCTTTCGCCGCAGTCGCACGGCCTTGAAACGGTATGGCTGGCTAGAAATCTCCATCACAGCATTCATCGTCAGTCAGATGTTACTCGGCGTCGTTTTGGCCAATGTGGGCATCTTCCCTTTCGCCCAGGTGCTTCACGTTGGGTTGTCCTCCCTTCTCTTGAGCGGACTCTTTCTCTGGCTGCTCGGCAGCGGTCGCAGGCTTGGGAATTGCAAGCCTCAGCCAGTGCGGTAAGTGATGCTGATGCCCGCCACAGACACCGCCGATGAACAGCACTCTCGCCCCCGCGAGTCCGTGCTCTTCGGCTTCCTCACCAGTATGCTCGCTGTGTGTGCAACAGCGGCCTCACTAGCCTTTGCTCATGAGTGGACTCCGAGCGCGCAGTTCCTCCTGCTACGCAGCATCGAGCTACTCGTGCTCGTCATGTATTTTTGGCAGTTCTCCAAACACAGCCCCAGCTTTCTTGAGGCTGCTGGTATCCTGCTCGTCGGCAGCGGATTCATCTTTCTCGTTTTCAAAGGAGATCTTCTGCCAGCCTCTCTAATCTCATTCATGGCCCTGGCTTGGTTGATCGTCACTTGGCTCGCACGGCGCTGGACCCTGCTGCGTGGCCTCACGACACTCGCCCTCTTCATCGCCATTGGTCAGGCATCTTTGGGTGGGCTGCAGGCACTTAAAATATCCGACCCCTATGGCATCAGCCATGGCACACTGAGTCATATCTTTCTCTGTCTGCTAGTGCTCATCGCCTTCGCTTCATCGCGAACATGGCATGAAGCTAGAATGAACCTGAGCGGCACATCCGCCTTTCATGCCAGACTTTGGAGCAGTCTGCTTTTATTGGCCGTGTTTGGGCAGCTCGTCATCGGAGCTACCCTGAGTCAGACTCATTGGCTGCATCTAGCAGCCTCAGACATTTTCACCACCCAAGGGCAGCTATTTCCACCCACCAGTCCGGCAGATGTCTTCGTCCTCCAGCTGCACAAATACTGGGGCTTCACCGCCGCCCTCCTCGTGCTCACCGTCGCCTGGAAGTCGCGCCGCTGGCTTGGCAATGTTCCGCGCCTGCGTTGGATCCCTCCGGCCCTGCTCATCATGCCGGTCAATCAGGTCGTGCTCGGCATCTACGTCATCCTCACCGGCAAGAGTTTCTGGGTGACCCATCTCCATGCGCTTAACGGCCTCGGCATTCTGGTGCTCTCCTTCCTCATTACCGTCAGCGTCTGGGCATCGACCACGGGCATCGGCCTCGCCGGTGAGCCATCGCCTGACAAACCTATTACCGTGTCCTAGCATGACCACCATGAGCGAACCTGCCCCAACCGTCACCACACCCGCAGCGAACTCCACGCTGAGCGATCTACTGACGCTGACCAAATTTCGCCTCAGTGCCCTGGTCATCGTCACCACCTTTGTGGCCTTCTGGTTGCGTGCCGGGTCGCACATGAATGTTTGGCTTCTCGTGCACACCATCATCGGCAGCACACTCGCCGCCTTTGGCGCAGCCGTCTTCAATCAGCTCATGGAGATCGAGCCCGACTCACGCATGACCCGCACCGCAGATCGTCCACTACCTGCCGGTCGCATCAGCCCATCAGCCGCCTTCGCCATCGGTTGGCTGCTCAGCACCATCGGCCTCATTCATCTCGTGCATCGAGTCAATATCGAGGCTGCCATCCTTACCGCGCTCACCCTAGCGACCTACCTTTTCATCTACACACCGCTGAAGAAACAATCCGCCTCCAACACACTCGTCGGCGCCGTCTCAGGCGCACTGCCACCGCTCATCGGCTGGGCAGGTGCAGCAGGAATGCTCAAGCCCGAAGATGGCTACTTCCGCTGGAGTCTGCTGATTGAACCTGGAGCCATTTCCCTCTGCGCCCTACTCTTCCATTGGCAGCTCCCGCACTTTCTCGCGATTAACTGGATGTATCGTGACGAATACCGCCGTGGTGGATTCATCATGCTCGCCAACGATGACGAACTCGGCGCACGCACCTCAAAGCACGCCCTCGCCTGGGCCATCGCCATGCTGCTCCTCATGTTTTATCCCGTCGCCTATGGGCTGGTCAATGTGTGGCTCTTTCTGCCTGTCGCTCTCTTCCTCAATGCCTGGCTCTGTCGGCGTGCGGTGGTCTTTCAAAAAACACCCGAGCGAGCCACCGCGCGGCGCTTGTTCTTCGGCACCCTCATTTATCTGCCGATCATTCTTCTCATCACCGTCCTAGCCTGGAAATAAACCCGCAGGCCATTGTCATTCGTATTCTAGAAACGCTCACATCATGTCACTTCCACCGCCCTCAGAAGAACCTCGCCGCATCAACCCATGGACCCTTTGGGTGCCCATCATCATGATCGCGCTCGGCATCGTCGTTTTTTACAATTACCTCATCTACACCTCACTCGAAGCCAAGAAGCTCAAGAGTGTGCAGAGCGATGGCAGTGCCACCGAGCGTAGCGCCGAGCGCCCCGCTTTCATGGGCCGACTGGAAAGGGACATCGTGCTCACCGAGCGCAATGGCCAGACCGTCCATCTCGCCGATCTGCGTGGCAAGATCATGATCGCCTCCTGGGTGTTCACGCGCTGTCCACGCGGCTGTGCAGGCGTCATCGCCAAGCTCAAAAAACTGCACGCCGAGCTCGCAAACAATCCCAACATCCAGTTCCTATCCTTCACACTCGATCCCGATGACACACCCGACATGATGAAGAAATTCGCCAGCGGCATCGACATCAAAGACAGCGACCACTGGTGGTTCCTGAACGGACCCAAAGATGAAGTGCGCAAGTACATGACCACCTCCTTTCAGTTCCGTCCTGTCCAGGATCTACCCCTTGCCGACCGCCTAACTCCTGATGATAAATACATCCACGATCTGCGCGTTGCCGTCGTCGATCATGAAGGCCACGTCCGCGGCCTATACGACATCATGAACGCCGACCCTGAGTTCCAAACCTACTGGGACAAACAAATCCGCACCGACTTGAGCTACCTGCTTGGAGAGCAGAAGAAACAGAAATGAGATTTCAAGTCTCCCTGTTTCCGCAGCAACCGTAAACGACCTTCACTTACCCTCCGCATGACCGTCACCGACCTCCCCAAGCTCTACACCATCTTCAACGCCTGCGCCTTGCTGCACATCATCCTCGGCCTCGTCATGATCAAGCAGGGGCAGAAGAAAGCGCATATCGCCAGCATGATCATCGCGCTGCTTTTCTCCACCGCGTTTCTCGGCTGTTATCTGTATTACCACTACCACGCAGGACATGTGCAGTTTGCTGGCACCGGCCTCTCACGCCCCATCTACTTCACCATTCTCTTCACCCACATCCCACTGGCCATCCTGACTGTGCCACTTGTCATAATGACAGTCATCCCAGCCCTGCGGCAGCGCTTTGACAAACACAAACGTGTCGCCAAGTGGACCGTCCCCGTTTGGCTCTATGTCTCGTTCACCGGCATCATCGTCTATCTCATGTGCTACGTCTGGTACGGCCCACCCATTCGTGCCTAAACAGACAGCGACACAGGTGCCCATTTTCTCCATGGTTGGATAAAAAATGGATTCCCTATCAATCGAGGCAAAAATTTGGTTGCCGGGTCGGCGACTTGTGGCACTATCCACGCCCCCGCTGCCGGACGCATTGCTTAATGAAGCTTGTTCGCCTTCGGGACCACCCTTCAGCAGACACAGTTATGGCATACGCAATCATCAAAACAGGCGGCAAACAATACAAGGTATCCGTGGGCGATAAGTTCGACGTGGAAAAGCTTGAAGTAGCTGAAGGCGAGACCGCCACTTTCGATCAAGTTCTGGCCGCAGGCGAAGGCGCTACCATCCAGATCGGTTCACCCATTCTCTCCGGCGCTAGCGTCACCGCCACCGTGGTGAAGCAGTTCAAGGCTCCGAAAGTGACCGCCTTCAAATTCAAGAAGCGCAAAGGTTACCACCTCACCAAAGGTCATCGCCAGCCGCTGACCCGCGTTGAAGTCACCGCCATCAACGCCTAATTTTTTCCAATTCAATTCAACCCTCTAGGAGATCCTGAGTCATGGCACATAAGAAAGGTCAAGGAAGTGTTAAAAACGGACGCGATAGCCAAAGCAAGCGTCTTGGTGTGAAGAAGTATGGCGGCGAAGCCGTCATCGCAGGCAACATCATCATCCGTCAGCGTGGCACCAAGTGGACTCCAGGTCTGAACATCGGCATGGGCAGAGACCACACCCTGTTTGCACTCGTGCCAGGCCGTGTCCGCTTCGACAAAGAAGGTCGCCGCGTCAATGTCGATAAGGAAGCTGCAGCTCTGCAGGCCTAAATCTGATCCAACCGCGATCGTTTCATTTCGGGCGGACTCCTCGTGGGTCCGCCCTTTTTCTTTTCACCCCAGGCACTCACTGACATGCCCCGCAC
>JBEBGU010000594.1:0-3566 GCA_040081325.1 Prosthecobacter sp. | reverse complement strand
GAGCATGGTGTGACCGCCGCTAACGATGAGCGCCACGCAGGGACGCGGCGGGCCATTGCCAGCCATGAAAGGAGAAAGCAGATGCCCTTCCATGTGATTCATGGCGAGGAATGGTTTGTTCTCTGCCGCCGCCAGCGCCTTGGCCATGCTAGTGCCGATGAGTAGCGAGCTGACGAGACCCGGCCCGGTGGTGGCGGCAAAGGCGCGCATGTCGGCGAGTTTCACACCCGCTTCAGCGAGCACTTGCTCGACGAGGGGCCGCACATGCAGAACGTGATTTCGTGAGGCGACCTCAGGCACGACTCCGCCATACTGGCGATGAATCTCAATCTGTGAGGCGATGGCCGATGCGAGTAGCACACCGTCCGCCGTACAGATGGCGGCGGCGGTTTCATCACAGGAGGATTCTAATGCTAAGAGCATGGGGAGCCGTTTACGGTGGTTTACAATCGTTGACAGTTGTTGACAGTGGCTTGGGAAACAACTGTCAACCATCGTTAACAACAGTAAACCACTGTAAACTTCGCCTTAAAGTCCCACCATGAGTTGGATGAATCTCATTCCTTCGGCGGTGATCTTGCCGTTGTTGCTGATGAGGCCGCGGGTGGCGTAGTAGTTGGGGATGGCATCCGTTTTCAGCCAGCTCACGATGGGGCCTGAGACGGCCTGCTGGCTGGGCTTGATGGAGATGGGCAGACCCCAGCGTGTGCAACGGATCTGCCATGCCGCAGCACTGGTAGCGGAGCTTTCGCGGAGCCATGGGTGTCTCTTCAGAAGTTCCATTTTGGCGCTGCCGGGCACGGTGATCTCGAACCATGCTTCACTGCTACGCATCCATTCTGCGACGGAGAGTGCGGGGTTCTTGGCATGGGCCAAATAAAGCGCCTGGAGATCGAGTCCGAGCAGGTTCATGCCGTTGTAGATGCCATGGTGATTCGGTGTATTGAATCCTACGCTGTGCCAAAGATCGAACTCTGTGGAGAGCATGACATTCAACTCAACATGTACATGCGCACGACGTTGGTCGATACCGCTGCCTGTGAAACCCATGCGGGCGATGACCTGCCCAGCAGTGACCTGGGTGCCAGCAGCAACGAGGGCTGTTTTTAGATGCGCATAAAGTGAGAAGAACGGCCCCTCACCCCAGTCGTGCTTGATGACGATGTAGCTGCCGTAATTGCTCTTCCCCGAAGGCGTGACGTACACAACCTCACCGGGCAGCATGGAGTGGACCTCATCGAGAGGGTCTCCACGCGCATCACGCAGGAGAGGCTTCACATCTAGCCCCTCATGAAATCGTGCATACGCGATGCCGCTGCTGATGCGGCGTGGATCACGCCAGAAGCCAAACTGTCCGCCTTCCCAGGGGGTTGTTTTCTCGCCTTCAAAGTTACGATCCACGAACTGGAAGTAGTCAGGGCCACCTCCTTTGAGCAGCGCGTCATTCGCTGTGGGCAGGCGAAGATCGAGGGCTGATAGTGGGGAGCAAAAAGCAAAGAGGAGGAAGAGGCGGCGCATGTCTCGAACTGGAAAAGCTTAGTTTGTCTTGCTGGGAACTGGCTGTGGATCGGCAGCAGGCAATGGCAGGGCTTTGGGGACGTTTGGCGGGGCTTTGATGACGGCTGGCTTAGGTTTCGCTTCCTCTTTGGGCTTGAAGGATTCGAAGACGAGTGCTCCTTTCAAAGCATCGACGGCACGATCGAGTTGTTTATCACCGAGGTTGGCAATCTCAAGGGCAGCGGCTTCTCCAGTGCCGTGATTGTTGCGCCACTTGGAGACACGGATTTCTTCTTCGGTGGTGAGGGTGGAGGTGATGTTTGGCTCGACTCCGTGCTCATGAATGGTGCGATGACTCGGCGTATAATATTTAGCAATGGTGAGGCGCATGGCGGCTCCATTTTTCATGGGCAGGATGCTTTGCACGCTACCTTTACCAAAGCTGGTGGTGCCGATCACGATGGCGCGCTTCAGATCCTGCAAGGCTCCGGCGGTGATCTCGGCGGCACTGGCGCTGCCGTGATTGATGAGCACAGCCACGGGATAACGACGCGGCTTTTTGCCATCGCGCCCCGGTGTGCGATACGGCGGTGGATTCTGTGAGGCGATGCGGCCCTCGGTGGTGACGACGACGGTGCCCTCAGGCAAAAACTCGCCACAGACGGCGATGGAGCTGTCGAGCAGGCCGCCAGGATTGTTCCGCAGGTCGAGGACGAAGGCCTGCATGCCCTGCTTTTCGAGTTCATCGAGAGCGGTGCTCAGATCGCTGGCGGTGGCTTGGGTGAACTGTGAGATGCGGGCGTAACCAATTTTGTATTCTCCAGCCATCTTCGGCACAAAGAGCATGGCGTCATGCACTGAGGTTTCGCTGAGAGTTTCACGCACGAGTGTGAACTCCAGGAATTGCCGCGTGCCGGGCCGACGCACGGTGAGCTTCAGTGACTCGCCGGTCTTACCTGTGAGGAGCTGGATGGCTTCTGCCACGCCGACACTGTCGGTGAGCACTTCATTGATCCGCACCATCTGATCTCCGGCGATGACGCCTGCGCGCGCGGCGGGTCCCTCTTCACGCACGCTGATGATGGTAAGTGTACCGTCACGCAGCGCGACGCTGATGCCCACGCCTTCTGAGGTGTCGCTCTGCTCGCGCTGCATGTCTTCAAAGAGCGACTTGCCCATGTACTCGCAGTGCGGATCGAGTCGGCGGAGCATGCCTTCGAGCGCACCTTCGACCAGGGCTTCGTAGGTGATTTGGGACTCATCGACATAGCTCTGGCGGATGGTTTCCATGGCGCGCGTGAGTAGCTCCATCTGGCGATAAGCATCCTCCGGCGGCGGCTTAGGAGTTGGTTCCTTGGGTTTCTCTGCGGCTGGCTTCGGCGGCGATGGATCGTCCTTGGGCTTTGGTTTTGGCGTCGCCTGTGAAGTCGGGGCGGGAGCTGACGTGGATGCCGGAGTAGCCGCCTGTAGAGCGGCTCCGGTGACAAGGCAGAGACTGAGGGCCAAAACGCAACGCATGAGCGGACAGTGCATCATTCCGGCGTGAGCGACAGGGTAAAATTGCAGTGTGAAGTCGGCTCATCAATGGGCGCTCATGCCTGGCATGAAGTGATTTCATCCGCAGCGGCACGCTGCCTGCGCTTCACGGGTTGCCAGCCTATGGGAAGCGGGTAGTCTCCGAGCCGCTCCTCGCTGGGCGGGCGTATCACCTCTCAACATGTCTGATCTGGAAAATCCCTTTCAAGAAACGCTGCTCCAGCGCCATCGCGCGGAGCCTTGCACCGTGGTCATCTTTGGCGCCACAGGCGACCTGACGAACCGCAAGCTGATCCCTGCTTTCTACAATGTGGCGGCCTGCGGTGATCTACCGCCGCAGTTTAAAGTGGTCGGCTTCGCTCGCCGAGACAAGACCGACGAGGTCTTCCGTAAAGAGTTAGAGGAGGGAAATCGCAAGAACTCCCGCCAGCCGCACACAGACGAATTGTGGGCCAGTTTTTCTCAGGGAATCCACTATCACCGTAGCGAGTTCGAAGACCCCGCTGGCTACGTTCAGCTCAAGTTGCTGCTCG
>JBEBGU010000593.1:0-3569 GCA_040081325.1 Prosthecobacter sp. | reverse complement strand
TTGCACCAGTGTGCCCGTGATGAAGATGATGCCCGTGCAGCCCAGGACGATCAGAGCCATCGTCCACGCCCGCAGCCACGGCTCCGTGATCGGTCTCACCTCGCCAAAGCCCACGCTGAAAGCCGTGATGACCACCATGTAAAACGCATCTCCCCACGACCACCCCGCCACGCGATAGCCCAGCGTAAACACCGCCATCACTGCCGCCACAAAAGCGGCGGCATAGAGCAAATTGGCCTTTGGTCGGCGGTTCGGGCTGGGCATGAGGTCGGGACTGCACAGTCATGTAGCCAGACCTGTGCCAGCTTGGCCTGACATCAAAGGATCACCGCCAGCTACAGATGTTGTCATCCCATGTCTCCGGGTCGCGGTCAGGGCCGGAGGAGAAGATGATGGAGTGAGTTTTTAGCGTGGCTGGCTGGGGATGATTGGCAAGCCATACAGGGTCGGCGCTGGCCTCTGGGTTGGGGACTTCGCCATCATCGTTGGTATCGAGGGTGATGTAGTAAAGTTCGCCCCAGAAATCTAACAGTGTCCACTCTTCAGGCCGAGGAGGATCACTTGAGCCACCTGACTGATCAATGAGTCCGCCACATCCCTCTTTGGTGAAAGGCAGGTCGATGAAACAAATCTTGCGAGGGTTTGCGAGTTCATTAAGACCTTGCAAAGCAAGGATAAGCACACCCTCTGAGCGCATCATTGTGTCTGGCCCCGACGGGATCGGAAAGCGCTGGTACTCCATGTGAAAATGCAGTGAAGCCTCACCGATGTCTCGCATGACTGCCTTGGATCTGAGCATCCTCCATCTGTGATCTGACATGTAGCCCCAGTGGATTGAATTAATGATCTGGAAAATCACCACGAATAGTAAAAGTATGGCAATGGCCTTTAGAATCCATTTGCTAAGTGTTATGCAGCCACTCATTCGCCCATGACGGCGATCCATGTCGTTCGAACTTTCCATCCGGAAACATTACCATTCCACAAGGCAAGAGGTCGATCTCAAAGATCATCGTCCGAGATGCCTTGGGAGAAATCAGCGGGACATTCCACTCGACGGCCTTCCGGGCAACAAGGGCATTCCAGCCATCATCCTGAAACGATTCTCTGGGCGGAGCTGGTCGAGTTGCTTCCTTGATGCCGCGCGTTCGCTGTCGGTTAAGGGCAGCGCATCTACTTCAATCCAGCCGCAGCCACGAGACCTTCTTCAGCGACGACTTCGCCAGCTAGTTCAGGTTTGCAGTCGCCTTTCAACTCGTCGCGGAACTTTTTGATGAAGCTCTGGGTGGGCCAGGAGGCGGCTTCGCCGAAGGCGCAGATGGTCTTGCCTTCGATCTGATTGGCGACGGTTTCCAGCGTGTCCACGTCATCGGGGCTGGCGTTGCCGGCGACGATGCGGTCGCTGATCTTTTTCATCCACAGGCTGCCTTCGCGGCATGGGGTGCATTGGCCGCAGCTCTCGTGAGCATAAAAATTGTTCAGGTTGTTGATGACCCAGGTCATGCTGCGGCTGTCGTCCATGATGATGACGCCACCGGAGCCAGCCATGGAACCGCAGGCGGCCATGGTGTCGAAGTCCATGGGGATGTCCATGATGCCGATCTCGCGACCGTCCTTGAGTTTGAATGTCTCATCAGCACGCAGGACTTTCGAGGAACTGCCACCAGGGATGATGGCCTTGAGTTGGCGACCGGGCTTGAGCCCGCCACAGAGATCGTTGATCACCTCGCCCATCGTCACCTTGCCGACTTCGACTTCGTAGTAGCCGGGATTTTGAACGTCGCCGCTCACACAGAGGATGCGGGTGCCGGTGTTGTTCGGCGTGCCGAGCTTGGCATACTCTGCGCCGCTCATCTGGATGATGTGCTTCACATGACAGAGGGACTCGACGTTGTTCACGATGGTCGGGCTCATGTAGAGGCCGAGCGCGGCGGGAAAATAGGGCGGCTTGATGCGCGGATAGGGGCGCTTGCCTTCGAGCGACTCGATCAAGCCGGTCTCTTCTCCGCAGATGTAGGCACCAGCGCCGCGATGCACATAGATCTCGCAGTCGAAGCCGGAACCGAGGATGTCCTTGCCGAGGAACCCTTTGGCCTTGGCCTCGGCGATGGCTTTCTCGACGATCTTGGCCGCATGAGGGAACTCCTCGCGGATGTAAATGTAGGCCAGCTTGGCTCCGACGGCGAAGCAGGCGATGGCCATGCCTTCGAGAAGCTGATGCGGGTCTTGATGCAGGATGTAGCGGTCCTTGAATGTGCCGGGCTCTGATTCGTCGGCATTGCAGATGAGATACACCGGCTTGGTATTAGTCGGCGGAATGAACCCCCACTTCACACCAGTGGGGAAACCTGCACCCCCACGACCACGCAGGCCGCTGGCCTTAACCTCGTTGGTGATGGCGCTCTTCTCCATCTTCAGAGCGACCTTCAGTTGCTCGTAGCCGCCGTCATTCAAATAGCACTCGATGGACGGGTCATAACCGACGCGGTCGATGTTTTTGAAGATCAGACGCTTTTCGCGAGAATGGGGCTCTTTGCCGGGGAGGTACTGGACTGCCATGGTTTCAGTATCCAACTACGAAAGAGAGCGGCAAGTGGCTTTGTGAAAATTTTCACAAGCCAAAGGAGGCTAGCGCTACCCAGGGTATCCGCCGCCGATGTACTTCTCCAATTGCTCAATCGTCGTGCGCTGAGTTGCGATGATCCACTTCACCAAGTCACCGATGGAAACGATGCCGAGCAATTCGCCGCCCTCGATCACAGGCAGATGGCGGACGCGATGCTCGGTGATGATTCTCATGCACTCTGAAATGGTCTGATGCGGTGTGACGGTCACGACCTGCTCATTCATGATCTCACGCACTGGCGTCTCTTTGGACGACTTCCCTTTCAGCATGACCTTGCTCATGTAATCACGCTCCGAGACGATGCCGACTAGTTTGGTTCCCTCCATCACAGGCAGGGCTCCGACGTTCTTTTCGTCCATCAAGTGAATGGCATCAAAGACCATGGCCTCTGGCCCGATGGTCCACATGTCCCGTCCTTTGTTCTTGAGAAGCGTTCCGGCTGCGGTGGCGATTTCCATAACATTAAATGATTAATGAGATGATCTCTAACCAGCACCGAAACATCAAGCTGCAACTTGCGAGGGATCGCAGGTCCTGGCGGCGTTCTTTTGCGCGGGTCCCTTCAAGTTGTTAGAGATGTAGTTTACCGAACCGTCGTGCGGCACAGGGGGGAAGTGGCTGGGATGACCGAGCGACTCTAGGGCGAACTGAAAAAGCGAACGACTTGATCGAATCAGAAGGAGAAATCACTTCTCCCCCGCTATACCAAACGGCTTCGTCGAGGCTGTGAAATGTCCCATTATAAAAAAAGAAGCCCGACTGAGTCAGTCGGGCTTTTCTTTGCAGCTTTCTGAGGACGGAAATGGTGGGTAGGGCTGGGTTCGAACCAGCGTAGGCGTAAGCCAGCAGATTTACAGTCTGCCCCCTTTAACCGCTCGGGCACCTACCCATTCCCATCCTTTCAGAAGGGCCGCGATACTGGCTAGTGTGGGCACTCTTTGCA
>JBEBGU010000592.1:0-3570 GCA_040081325.1 Prosthecobacter sp. | reverse complement strand
AGGCAACCATTACATACAAGATAGGTACCACCTATGTGAGCACGCCACCCACCGATGCAGGCAGCTATGCGGTGAAGGCCGTGGCAGGTGGTGTGACGAAGACAGGCACTTTGGTCATCGCCAAAGCCCCGCTCTACGTCACGCCTGACGACCAGCGCAAGTTTGCAGGCAAAGTCAACCCAGTGCTGACCTACAGCATCACAGGCTATCGCGGCACTGACACTACCACAGTCGTGACCAAAGCCCCGATCTTGAAAACCACGGCCACGACCGCCAGCCCAGGCGGGCTTTACCCCATCACCGCCAGTGGTGCCACCGCGCTGAACTACACTTTCATCTACCAGCAAGGCACGCTGGTGGTGGAGAGCTTTGCTGGCAGCTACGAAGCCCTGCTTGTGGATGGCGACGGAAGGCCTGTGGGTAAGCTTGGCCTCACCGTGACCGCTCCCAGCACTGCTTTCACCGCCAAGCTCTCCAGCGCCACCGAGACCTCTGCGCTCTCCTTCACTGGCCCCCTCAACACCGACCCAACGCTGGAGCAGGCCACGGGCAGCGCCATGATGATGAAGTCTGGTATTCCGTATGCAATCAGCTTCACGCTGCCTCTGAATGGCAGTGTCACAGCCAGCGCAACCCGCGACAGTTTAACCCTGGGCAGCACAACGGATGGACAGAAGCTCAGCACCGCCACCGTGCTCTACGCCGGAGCCCATACCGTGGTACTGGAGCCCGCAACTCCAGGCGCAGCCAATGTCCCCGTCGGCGCAGGCTGGGCCACCGCCGCTATCAGCACCACGGGTGTTCTGACACTGACGGGCAAGCTCGGCGATGGCACTACCTTCACCTCTACAGTCTCACCGGATGGGATGAGCAATCCAGGCTATCGAGTTTTTGTGCAGCCGTATCTCGCCGCTCGCAGCCATTCCTTCCTTGCAGGCAGTTTCAACCTCATCCCCCACCCTACCCTCTCCAATCGCCGCTATGTCGTCGCCGCTGATATGACTTGGAAGAAATCCGGGCTCCTCGCTGATGCCAGCTACCGCAGTGGCTTCGGGCCGGTGAACACCGTGCTCATGCTGGACCCGTGGCAGAAACCCGTGGCTGCGACTATGACTCTGCCCGCCAAAACGCTGCCACAGCGTCTCGGCCTGGGTGCGCCGAACTTCGCCGTGGCGCACAGCGCCACCGGCAGTGCCGCTAATGGCAATCTGCCCACTCGCCTCGCGCTTAGCACCACCAACGTGGTCAGCGTGCTCGCTCCTGTGACCAATCCCGTGAATATCACCAAGTGGAAGACCGCGACATTCAACACCACGGACGGCACCTTCACCGGCAGCTTTGAACTGATAGACGGAACCGTGAAGCGCCCCGTCACCTTCAGTGGCATCCTCCGCCAGCCAGCCGCCAGCCAGGATCCTCTCATCGGAGACGGCCACTACCTGCTGCCACCCGTGACCGGCACCGAGAAGAGCACTGGCGAAGTGAACTTTCAGCGACCTTAGGCGGCTTCGTATCAAGGAACTCGTGGAGTTGAAATTGAGAAGTGAAAACTGGAAGATGTAGAGCGTAGTTACTGCGGACACCGCTTCCCCGTTCGTCATTCGTCATTCTGATTTCGTCATTCCCAATGTCCCCTTCCTTGCTCCAGGACACACGACGCCATTTCTTCAGCCAATGCGGCATGGGGATCGGCGGTGTGGCGCTGGCGTCGATGATGGCGGATCGGGGACTGAATGCGGCGAGCGCGGCAGCCGGAGCACCGGGTGTGACACTGAAAGGTCACCACCCAGCGAAGGCGAAGAATGTGATCTTCTTGTTCATGGCGGGCGGGCCGTCGCAGTTGGAGCTGTTTGATTACAAACCGAAGCTGCAAGTGCTGAACGGTCAGCCGATCCCGCAGAGCTACATCGAGGGGAAGCGCTTTGCCTTCATGGGCACGAGCCACAGCGTGAAGCTGCTGGGCGCGCGGCGTGAGTTCAAACAACACGGTCAAAGCGGCGCGTGGGTCAGTGATCTGCTACCGCACACGGCAGGCATTGTGGATGACATCAGCATCGTCACCACCTGCCAGACGAGCCTGTTCAATCACGCTCCAGCCAAGCTGTTCATGAACACGGGCAGCGGCCAGTTTGGGCGGCCTTCCATGGGTGCCTGGGCGACTTATGGCATCGGCAGTGAGTCGAGCGATCTGCCTGGCTTTGTCGTGCTGCAAAGCGGTCCGCGCGGTCCGCGTGGCGGCGCGGTGAACTGGGGCAGCGGCTTCCTGCCTACCACTTATCAGGGCGTGCCACTGCGCAGCCAGGGGGAGCCGATCCTGAATCTGAGCACACCGGCGAGCGTGGACCCACGCAGCCAGCGGCGAGTGATCGATGCGGTGCGTGATTTGAATTTGAAACGTCTCGTCGAAACCGGTGATGATGAAATCCAGACGCGCATCAACGCTTATGAGATGGCCTACCGGATGCAAAGCAGCGCGCCTGAGCTGATCGACATCCAGGGCGAATCGAAGTCCACGCTCGATCTCTACGGCGTGGACCCGGCGAAGCCTTCCTTTGCCCGCAATTGCTTGTTGGCACGTCGGCTCGTGGAGCGCGGCGTGCGCTTTGTGCAGCTCTATCACTCGAGCTGGGACAGCCACGGCGGCAAAGGCGAGACGCTGGAAGATGACTTTCCCAAAGTCGTGCATGAGGTCGATCAGGCCTGCGCGGCGCTGATCCGCGATCTGAAATCACGCGGCCTGCTGGAAGAGACGCTCGTGGTGTGGGGCGGCGAGTTCGGCCGCACGCCGATGGGCGAAAGCCGTGACAAGACAGGCCGCAATCATCACATCGACGCCTTCACCATGTGGTTCGCCGGTGGTGGGGTGAAAGCTGGGCAGACGTATGGCAAAACCGACGAACTGGGCTTTGATGGTGTCGAGGATAAAGCTCATGTGCATGACATCCATGCCACGATCCTGCATCTGATGGGACTGGAGCACGAGAAGCTCACCTTCCGCTTCCAGGGCCGCGATTTCCGCCTGACGGATGTGCATGGTAAGATCCTGCACGGGCTGCTGGCTTGATCACTTGGCGAAGTAGATCGCCTTGTAGCAGCGATGCTCCAGCAGAGACGATTTCAAGCCGAGCACTTCAGGCCGCACGAGTGTCGGGCGCACATACCAGTAGATTGGGAGCACGGGCAGTTCATCGAGCAGCAGCGTCTCCGCCTCGGTGAGGAGAGCCAGGCGTTTCTTGGTGTCGCCCTCTCGGAGAGAGCCTTGCAGCAGTGAATCGTAGCGTGGGTTGCTCCAACCCGTTTGGTTATTGCCATCGCCACTCTGCCAGAGGCTGAGAAAGGTGAAGGGGTCCAGGAAGTCACCGACCCAGCCTGCGCGACTGACCTGATAGTCGAGGCGCTTTTGAGAGTCGAGATACACGCTCCAGTCCTGATTGAGCACGCCGACTTCGATATGCAGATACTTCTTCCACATCTCCTGAATCGCCTCAGCGATGGTTCGATGAGATTCGAGCGTGTTGATGAGGATCTCGAATTTAGGAAAACCTTTACCATCGGGAAAGCCGGCCTCGG
>JBEBGU010000591.1:0-3573 GCA_040081325.1 Prosthecobacter sp. | reverse complement strand
GACAGCATCAAGTCCCTCGATTGGCGCGAGCACATTCGCCTGCGGCCTGGCATGTACATCGGCAAGCTGGGTGATGGCTCACAACCTGAGGACGGCCTCTACGTCCTACTGAAGGAAGTCATCGACAACTGCATCGACGAGCACGTCATGGGGTTTGGCAAAGTCATCGAAGTGGAAATCACAGAGGACCATCAAGTCACAGTCCGCGACTACGGGCGCGGTGTGCCGCTCGGCAAGCTCATGGAGTGCTCAGCCCAGATCAATACGGGTGCCAAGTATGATAGCGAAGTCTTCAAGCGCTCCGTCGGCCTTAACGGCGTCGGCATCAAGGCGGTCAACGCGCTAAGCACCTTCTTTGAAATCCAGGCTTATCGTGAGAAGCAAACGCGCGCCATCGAGTTCAGCCAGGGCATCGTGAAATATGACATGGGTAAGCCCACCGCTTGTGACGAGCCTGACGGCACACGCATCTGCTTCCGCCCCGATCCTGAGAGCTTCACCGCGCACCTCCATTACAAGCTCGACTATGCCCGCGAGATGCTGCGCTTCTACTCCTGGCTGAATCCAGGACTCACACTGAAACTCAATGGCGAGAGCTTTAAATCCAAGGATGGTTTGCGCGATCTCATCGCCGCAAAGCTGACTGAGGCTCCACAGTATCCTGTGATCCATCTCGATGGCACCGATGTCGAAGTCGCCTTCACCCACGGCACAGGTTACGGCGAGGAATTTTACACGTTCGTCAATGGTCAACACACGACTCAGGGCGGCACCCACATGGCTGCTTTCCGTGAAGCCATCGTACAGGAATGTCGCGAGTTTTATAAAAAGCAGTTCGAGCCAAGTGACGTCCGAACCAGCATCATCGCTGCCGTTTCCGTGAAGGTTCAGGAGCCCATCTTTGAAAGCCAGACCAAGACCAAACTCGGCTCCACTCACATGGAACCCAATGGTCGCAACCTGCGCTCCCATATCATCAATACCGTCGTCAAAGAGCTGGACAATTATCTCCACAAAAATCCTGATGCTGCCAAGGCTTTGCTGGAGCGAATCGTCGCCAACGAAAAAGAGCGCAAAGAAATCTCGGGCATTCAAAAGGCGGCTCGTGAGTCCGCACGCAAAGCCAAGGTTCACAATAAAAAGCTGCGTGATTGCCGCATCCATCTCGACTCCAAAGACAAGCAGCGTGAGGAAAGCACCCTCTTCATCACCGAGGGTGACAGCGCTTCCGGCAGCATCACCAAGAGCCGTGACGTGAATACTCAGGGCGTCTTCTCACTGCGCGGTAAACCGCTAAACTGCTTCGGGCTCAGCCGCAAGATCGTCTATGAGAACGAGGAGTTTTACCTCCTCGCCAACGCCTTGCAGATCGACGAAAACATCGAGGAGCTACGCTACAACAAAATTATTCTCGCTACCGATGCGGATGTGGACGGCATGCACATCCGCCTGCTGATGATCACCTTCTTCCTCCAGTTCTTCCCTGAGCTGATCCGTGCTGGTCATATGTACATTTTGCAGACGCCGCTCTTCCGTGTGCGAAACAAGAAAGAGACATTCTATTGCTACAGCGACACCGAGCGCCAGCGCGCCATCCACAAATGCGGCAAAAACGCTGAGATCACGCGCTTCAAAGGCTTGGGTGAAATCTCGCCAGATGAGTTCAAGCACTTCATCGGCCCCAAGATGCGCCTGGAACCCGTCATGATGCCTGAGCACAAGAGCATCAAAGAGTTGCTCACTTTTTACATGGGTAAGAACACGCCAGATCGCCAGGCCTACATCGTGGACAACCTGCGCATCGAGAAGGAGCTCGACTTCAACGAGCAGCCAGAGGCGTTGCCTGAAGCCGCGTGACCTGTTGCTCATTTTCTACACTGGCAAAAGATGGGCATCAGCAGCAAGTCTGAGGCGTATCTCGTTGCTCCATTGCCTATGCCTTCTCACGCCCACGCAGCTCTCATCATCGTCGGTCATGGTTCCACGCTGAACCCAGACTCCAGCGCACCGACCCATCTCCATGCCGACAGCATCCGCCAGAGCGGACAATTTCGTGACGTAGCCTGGTGTTTTTGGAAAGAGGAACCGTCGATGCGGGAGGTGTATGAAAGCATCGACAGTGAGGTGATTTACATCGTGCCAAACTTCATCAGCGAAGGCTATTTCTGTCAGCAGGTACTGCCGCGTGAGCTGCGTTTGACTGGGCCAATAACACAGCGCGATGGCAAAACGATCCACTACTGTGATCCCGTGGGCATCCACCCGAACATGACCCGTCTGCTCCTCCAACGGGCTGATGAAGTGGCTCCCGGCGTGCCGCGTGCAGAGACGAGTTTGATCATCGTCGGTCACGGAACGAACCTGAATGAGAACTCCACCAAAGCCATTCAGGACCAGGTGAAATTGATTCGCGAAGGCAGCTACGGCTTCGCCGAAGTGATCGATACCTACATGGAGGAGGCACCCTTTGTCGCTGATTGGCACAAGCTCACGACAGCCGCCAATGTCGTCGTCGTCCCCTTCTTCATTGCAGATGGCCTGCACAGCTTTCAGGACATTCCGGTGCTCCTCGGCATGGAGAAAGAAACCGGCAAGGCGCTGAGCCAAATGGATGTCTTCCGCCATAACCCGATCGAGATGCAGGGCCGTCATGTTTACTACAGCAGCGCCATTGGCACCGAGCGATTGATGGCTGAAGTGATTCTGGATCAGGTGCGTGATTTTGATCTGAAGCACGCCGTGGATTTTGATAGGGCCGAGAGCTCGGATTCAGCGCAGGCTAAGGCGCTTGCCAATTGGTTAGCCGAAGGTCGCAACGTGATCGGGCAAGTCCACATTGTAGAGGCAGGCGTCAGCGTGCCTTCAGCGCCAAGCTACATCCTGCGTCATATTGAAGATGCAGCGGCTGAAGCAATCACTCTGAAAACATTTCGTGAACCAGCATCAGCGCGCGAAATCTCGCGCGTTGATGAAGCAGGCGAGTTCCGCCCGATCAAGACCGCGCCCACACTGAAGCGTGGTTGGCAGCTTGAACTCAGCAATTTGACCGAGCTACAATTGGCATTGGAATTCTTTTACCCAGCCGCCATCGGCATGGCTTATGCGCAAGAGATCGGTACGCTGAATCCGGTGCCACTACGTGACCTGCTGGGTCGCCAAACCGGCATGTATCGCTTTGCCAACGGCATCAACGATGAGCAGGCCAGCGAGCTGATCGGCAAGTGCTGCGCGAACGCCACGAAATGCCTGCGCCGCATCGTTTTCCCACTCGATGCAACCCAGAGCCTAAGCGGCACAGCCTCATCAAAACTCGGTGACGATGCCGGCCATGCTGCGGGCCAATCAAACGCCATTCCCCTGCTCTGCATGGAGGCCTGCAACCACATCGTCTCCGCCGCACGCAAAGTAGCACGAGAGAACTTTGAGACGAAGTAGAGTCACGGCTAAGCTGCTCAAGAGGTCACTGACTTCACCACCTCGTCGAGCAACGCCGCATCCATCTCGGTGAGGTGGCAGCGCTCGGGAAAGCGGCCGTCGTTCACGTCGGCGACGTATTCGCTGAAGGCGCCGATG
>JBEBGU010000590.1:0-3574 GCA_040081325.1 Prosthecobacter sp. | reverse complement strand
TTGCACCGTGGCCGGGAACTCCTGTGCTGGCGACGGCAACGAGGGCGGCGCCATCCGCAACAACGGTGCCCTCACGCTCACCCACTGCACCCTCTCAGGGAACTCCCACCCCGGCTCCAACGACGGCATCTTCAATGAACCATCCCGTACCATCATGATGGCCCACTGCATCCTCCACGGAAATACGGGCGGCAACGACATCCGCAACTACGGCACGCTCAACGTCACCAGCACGAGCATCATCGGCATCCTCACCAACAGCGCCGCTGGCACGTCCAGTGGCACCATACTCACCAGCAACCCCCTCCTCGCCCCACTCGGCAACTACGGCGGGCCGACGCAGACAATAGCCCTCATGCCCGGCAGCTCAGCCCACAATGCAGCCGTGACTAGCACCATCACCAGCGACCAGCGCGGCTTCCTCATCGTCGGACAGCGTGACATCGGCGCGTATGAAGCTGGAACGATCACGAACTACGACAACTTCATCTGGGAAACCCTGCCCGCCACCGCCACCACGCCGCAGCACGCCAGCACCTTTGATTTCGACGGGGATGGCCAGACAAACGGTGACGAATGGCTCGCCCGCACCGATCCCGGCAGTGCGAGCAGCAGCTTCCGCATCACTCAAAGTGCGATCAGCGGCGCGAGCTTCAACGTGACTTTCCCCACGGTCAGTGGCCGCAGCTACCAGCTCCAATCCTCCCCCAACCTCGCCAACCCCTGGACCAACATCGGCAGCGTCACGCCAGGCACAGGAAGCAACAGAACACTGCCCGTAACGATCACCGGCCTCACCGGCTACTTCTTCCGCGTGAGCGTGAGTGGCCCGTAGCTTCAATTGGTAATCGAAGCATTAAATTTGGGTCTTCTTACGAGCGGCTTAAACTCATTCGACATTCCGCATTCGTCATTCACTCTCATACAATGCCCGAAGAAATCCCACCTCCCGGCCAAACGCCTGCAAACTACCAGCGCACCACAGGGGGCAGTCATCTGCGTTGGCAGCCGCCATCTCCAGAGCGGCTCCAGGAAATGCTGCCTGCGTATGAAATCGTCAGCATCCTCGGTCAGGGCGGCATGGGTGCGGTTTATAAAGGTAAGCAGAAGTCACTCGACCGTGAGGTCGCCATCAAAATCCTGCCGCCTGAAGCCGGGGACGAAGACATGCAGTTCGTCGAACGATTCAAGAACGAGGCGCGCACAATGGCCAAGATGAATCACCCCGCCATCGTGCAGGTGTATGACTTTGGTGAGACGCTTGAGGGCCAGCTCTACATCGTCATGGAGTACATCGACGGCACGGACGTGGCGAAGATGATCCAAAGTCAGGGCAAGCTGCCAGAGGACTACGCGCTCTCCATCTCGGCGCATGTTTGTGATGCCCTTCAGTATGCTCACACGCGCGGCACTGTACACCGCGACATCAAACCCGCGAACATCCTCATCAACATGGAAGGGCAGGTCAAAGTGGCCGACTTTGGTTTAGCTAAGGCGACGGACCCGACTCAGATGGGCCTAACAAAAACCAACTTTGCTATGGGCACACCCGACTTCGTGTCGCCCGAGGCGCTGATGCCCGGTGTGCCGCTGGATGGTCGCGCAGATTTGTATGCGGTGGGTGTGATGCTTTACAACATGCTCACCGGCACCATTCCACGCGGAGCTTTCCGCATGCCGAGCTTCACGCTGAAGACGGATGAGCGCTTTGACAAGATCATCACCAAGGCGATGGAGATGGACCGCGAGCTGCGTTATCAAACCGCGCTTGATCTGCGTCGTGATCTCGATGTGATCCTCACCACACCCGCGGCGAAGGCTGGCGGCCAGACCTTGCCTGCACAGGCGGCCCTGCCACAGAAGCCAATGGGCAAGAGTCCGAGCGCTCCGGGACAGAAGCCGGTGACGAAGACGCCACCGCCAGCTAAACAAGCAGCCAAGCCGCCAGCCACAGTCACCGCTGCGCCTGCCCCAAAATCCAATGCGGTGATGATCTATAGCATCGCCGCAGCCATCGTGGTCAGTGCCGGAGCTTTTTTCATGTTTTCAGGCGGTGGAAAGAAGCCTGCGGCAGCCCCAAAAACTGTGGCGGAAGCGAAACCCACCCCGTGGGAGCCTGAAACAAAATCCAAGGCCCCCACACCCAAGCCGTCATCCAGGCCTGCCGAGACCAAACCCGAGCCGAAGCCGAAGAGTTCCTCTTCATCGCCATCGTCTCCCAAACTTACGCCGCCGCCTGCGGCCCCGGTGGTGGCAGCCGACGGCCTGCCTTGGGTGGACGGCCGCGCTCAATGGTTCGGCGGGACGAAGACAAACGAAGGCTTCAGCCGCAAGCCAGGTGAGGCGGTTCGGGCGGCGCGTTTCGCCTCCATGAGACCGCTGCCTGATTCGGCCCTGCCCATGCGTGACATGGTGGTGCGGGCCACGGTGCGTTTTGATTCCGCTGAAGACAACGCCCATGCCCTGATTTCCGTGCGGAGTGTGGGTGCCGCCAGTTACACCCTCAAGATCGAGCCGGGGATGCAAGCTGTGCGTCTGATGCCCTACACTTCCGGCAAAGCCAGCCCGGTTTTCGCTGAATACCGGCTTCCGGCGGACTTCGACATCAAGAAGCCCCACGCTCTCGAACTCCGGGTCGTGGGAGATCTCCTCACGGCGATGCTGGATGGAAGGAAGATTCTCGAACATCGGGACACTCAACTGACCGCCGGGCACCCTGCCTTGGGAGCTCAGAAAGCGTGGATCGAGAGCTTCGAGTATGCGAACCTCGATTCGACCGGCGCGGTACCCGTCGCCACCGCTCCGGCCACTCCAGCAAAGTCGGCGAGCATCCCACCCGGCTGGACGGACCTTCTCGCCACTGCTGATGTCGCTCGTGATGCGCTCCGCGGTCAATGGTCCATGACCCCTGCGGGGCTGCACTGCGCTAATGGAGGCGAGATGCAGTTCTTCCAACTTAACTACACACCCCCGGAAGAATATGATTTTCAGATCGACTTCAGTAGAATGGGCAAGGTGAGCAAAAGTGACCTCGGCTCTGTGTCCCAACTGTTGGTTGTGCCGGGACACCGGTTCGCGCTGCATATGGGTAGTTTTGGCAGCGTTCTCGGAGCACTGCTGGATGGAATACGCTGGAACGATCCTAAACGAGTCGAAGGCATCTCACGGGAGGCCAAGACGGGGAGCGACGTCCGCATGATAGCCAGGGTGGAAGTCCGGCGTGGGAAGGTTCGTGTATGGGTCGATGACAAAGAGGTTGTGAACTGGAGCGGTGACTTCAAACGACTGCAATTGCACACGCCAAATTATGACAAGCGCGACGAGACGCGACTCGCTGTCGCGTGTCAGAATGACGAGGTTGTTTTTCACAGCATCATGGTGAGAGCCGCAGGTGCGGAGTCTGCGCAGCCTACCAGAGATCTCCCTGCGCCAGCCTCATCGCTGACTGCACCGGTGGACCTCCTCGCTTTGGTGGATGTGAAGCGCGACGCGGTGGCGGGAAAATGGGAGAAGACTCCTGAGGGCGTGACGCTCATGCCGGAAAGCGCGGATCGGTTCCTCCTCTTCGATTACA
>JBEBGU010000589.1:0-3590 GCA_040081325.1 Prosthecobacter sp. | reverse complement strand
CTGAGATGATGACCAGATTCAGTGCAGGATTCCCAGCGAAGCGCTCTTCCCACGCATCCGCCCATTTTGATGAAGATAATTTTGACCAGACAAACATGGCCTCATGATGCTTCGGCAGCCTGTGGATGCGAGCGCAAAAAAAGTGAGCGGCAGTAGCAGCAGCAAGAACCAAGAAAAACGCTCGTCATTCTTTTGCCCACGAGTCGCTAGTCCACATAGTCATTTCAGAGTCACTTGCACGCCTGGGATGGCATCCGATAAGGCTTTAGCTCCTGCGGGAGTGGCTTTGGTCATGAAGATCGTCACTTGTTTGAGGCTCTTGATTCCCGCCAGATTCTTCAGGCCTGCATCCGTGATTTCGGTGCCGTAGAGGTTGAGCGTTTGCAGCTTTTTAAGGCCAATCAATGAAGCGAGTCCTGCATCCGTAATCTTTGTCTGGCGCAGATCCAAAACAGCCAGGTGGCTGAGTTGAGCGACTGTTTTTAAAGCGCCGTCTGTGACCACTGTGCGACCAAGGTCGAGTTGAGCCAACTGATCCTTCAGTGGCAGTAGCGCGGTCACTTTTTCATCAGTACATTTCGACACGCCTGTGAGGAAATCTGCGCGCAGCAGGGCGCTGTCGAGCTTGAGCACAGAGATCTGCGCGCCGCCTTCCTTAGCTTTAGCGATGGCCGCTTCGGAGGCAGGTTTCACTTCTTTCGTTAGCTCCTTATAAAACAAGTCATGCTCGCGTACCTTCACCACTTTCTTAGCGGCGGCCGCAGCAGCGACATCGGCAGGTGCGCCCTCCATGTTGCCGGTCCAGCCCGCGAAGTCGGCACCGCTTTCGATCCATTCCTTGAGCAGTTTGATTTCTTCGGCGGTCATCGGATCACCCTTCGTTGGCATGAACATGTCGTCATCTTTGGGCAGGGTGACCACTTCATGAATGTAGCTCTTGGCAAGATTTCCGGGGACTAGTGACGGACCATTCTCAGCCCCCTTGAGCATGCCCCAAGCGGAGTCGAGCTGCAGATCTCCTTTAGGCTTCTTGGGTTTCCCATCCACCACTTTTGTGGCGCTGTGGCAGTCCAAGCATTTCTTTTGAAGCACTGGCAAGATCTGTTTTTCAAAGCTCACGGCTCCATAGCTGCTGATCGTAGCAAGAGTGAGTGAGGTCAGGACAATTGGGAGGGAACGATTCACGAGGAAGAACATGGCGGGGGGACTGGTTTAGGGCAGAATGTGGATGCACTAAAAGGTAACTTTCATTCGCATCGCGTTGGAAACGCTTGCCTCTTCGTGTTTTTTCCAGGAAAACACACATATCGCCATGAGCCTGCCAAACAACTTCGCCACCGATGACATTCTCCGCCGCTCCACCTTGGCCATCGTCATGGGGGGTGGTGCTGGTACACGACTCTTTCCTCTGACCAAAGATCGCGCTAAACCTGCTGTGCCACTGGCGGGCAAGTATCGCCTCGTGGACATCCCGATTAGCAACTGCATCAACTCTGGTGTGCGTCAGGTATTCGTCCTCACCCAATATAATAGCGCCTCGCTCAATCGCCACATCGCCCGCACTTACAAGTTCGATCAGTTTACTCGCGGCTTTGTTGAGGTGCTCGCTGCACAGCAGACGCCTGATGGTGAGCGTTGGTATCAGGGCACGGCGGATGCCGTTCGCCAGAATCTCCGCTACTTCATCGAGAACAACTACGACTACTATCTCATCCTCAGCGGTGACCAGCTCTACCGCATGGACTTCCGCCAGGTGATGGCCCAGCACATTAACAGCGGTGCCGAACTCACCATCGCCACGCTGCCCGTGAATGCAGCCGATGCCACATCCTTCGGCATCATGAAAACCGACGCCTCGGGCCGCATCCATGAGTTTGTCGAAAAGCCCAAAGATCCCGCAGTGCTAGAGAACCTGCGTATGCCGGTAGAAACCCTCAAGTCTCTCGGGCTCGCCGCCGATGTCCCGCGCTATCAGGCGAGCATGGGAATCTATGTTTTTAATCGGCAGGCACTCATCGACAGCCTCGACAACGACTGCATGGACTTCGGCAAGCACATCATTCCAGGGGCGCTGAAAAAGTACAAAGTTCACGCCTTCAACTTCCAGGGCTACTGGGAGGACATCGGTACCATCCGCTCTTTCTTCCAGGCCAATCTAGATCTCTGCAAAGTCGTCCCCCAGTATGACTTCTTCGACTCTGCCGCCCCTATTTTCACTCATGCGCGCTTCCTGCCCGCCACCAAGATCAATGGTGCCGAAATCCGCGAAGCACTCATCTCCGAAGGCTGCATCATCACCAATGCTCATGTGGAAACCGCCGTCATAGGCGTGCGCTCCATCATCGAGACGGGCACCACCCTGCGTGAGGTTATCATCATGGGTGCCGACTATTATGCTGGCGCAGCTGGCACCGATCCAAATAAACCCGCGCCAGGCATCGGACGTAATTGCCGCATCGAGCGCACTATCATTGACAAAAACGTCCATATTGGCGACAACGTCGTCATCACTCCCGATGGTAAGCCTGACAACATGGACAGCGAACTCTTCCATATACGGGACGGCATTGTGGTCATCCCCAAGGACACCGCCATCCCATCAGGGACTTGGATCTGATTGGGAATCATCGGACTGAGAAAACAGATTCTATGGAAAGGCCTACTTGCGCCGTTCCGTTTGTAGTCTTAACCATTCCTACGCTATGAATATCCCCCACATCCTCGCAGGTTTTGGGCCGCTCGGCACTCCTGAGCTGCTCATTATCGCCGTCCTTGTTCTCGTTTTATTTGGAGCCAAAAAGCTCCCTACATTTGCCCGAAGTTTGGGTAAAAGCATGGGCGAGTTCAAAAAAGCTCGCGAAGAGTTCGAGCATGAACTCACCAAAGCTCAGGACGAAGTCGAACGCCCCACCATCCCGCAGACAGCCGAAAAGCGCCAGCCTGTGGGCTCTTCACAGGACGTTTGATCTTCACTCTATTTCCTGGATGAATATTACGGGTATCACACGGCGGACCATCAGGTCCGCCGTTTTTATTGCCGCTTTTTTGAGCGCATTTCCCGTGATCGGGCAGCAGTCCCCCGATTACACCTTCTGCGCCTACAACCTGAAAAACTGGCTCTCCATGGAGCGCTTCGACAGTGGCACGCCCAATGAGGCCACACCCAAGCCGCTGGATGAAAGAAAGCGTGTCGTCGAGATCCTCGCCGAAATCCACCCAGATCTGCTAGGCGTCTGCGAAGTGGGATCAGATGCCGATGTGGCTGATCTGCAAAAACGCCTCAAAGCTGCTGGAGTCAATCTTCCGAACATCGCCCGAGCCCACGGCGGGGATCCCACGCGCACGTTGGCATTACTCTCCAGCTTTCCTATCATCGCGAGCAGTCCGCAGCAAGACCTCAAGTATCAGATCGGCGACCAGACCTTTCCCATGCAGCGCGGTATTCTTGATGCCACCGTGCAATTGAAGCCCGATCTACAGGTGCGCTTTCTCGGCGTTCATTTGAAATCAAAACGCACCATTCCTGGGGCCGATGAATCCGTCATGCGACGCAACGAAGCACATCTGCTGCGTTCCCACATCGACTCCAT
>JBEBGU010000588.1:0-3591 GCA_040081325.1 Prosthecobacter sp. | reverse complement strand
GTGGTGACGATACTGCTGCGATCTGCCAGCACCGCAAGCTCACGAACTTTCATTCATCATGACCCGCCGCCACTTTCTCACCACCACAGCCGCCCTCGCGGTCACTCAATCTCAGGCTGCGACACCGCGACTGAAGATCGGCCAGATCGGCACGGTTCATGCCCATGCGAGTGGCAAAATGATGTCGATGCGCGGGTTGCCAGAGCTTTGGGAGGTGGTGGGCATCGTCTCACCAGATGCAGCGCAGTCAGCCACTTATCAGGGATTGTCAGTGCTCGCAGAGGCCGAACTGCTGGCGATGTCGGATGTAAAAGCCGTCGCGGTGGAAACGCGAATCGAAGACTCATGCACGACGGCAAAACGTTGTCTGGCGGCAGGGAAACACATCCATCTCGACAAGCCTGGAGCACTGGATCATGCCGAGTTCAAAGCCATGCGGCTCGATGCCGAGAAGCGCGGGCTGACGGTGCAGATGGGCTACATGCTGCGCTACAATCCGGCCTTTGAGTTACTCTTCAAAGCCGTGCGTGAAGGCTGGCTCGGCGAGATCACCGAGATCGATGCCGCGATGGGCAAACTGGCCGATGCGCGCACGCGTCAGCAGATCGGCACACTGCCAGGAGGCGGCTTCTTTGAACTGGCTGGTCATGTCTTAGATGCGGTCGTGACGCTGCTCGGCAAGCCGACATCGGTTCATGCTTTCTCCACTCCGACGACGAGCGATGGCGTGAAGGACAACCAGATGGCGGTGCTCGAATATGCCAAAGCCACGGCCATCATCCGCTGCAATCACGCCGATCCTTTTGGCGGACCGCGACGCCGCTTCAATGTCACGGGAACCAAAGGCACCTTTGAGATCCTGCCGCTGGAGTCGGGGAAGGCGAATCTGTCACTGACTCAGGCGCATGGCGCTTACAAGAGGGGGACGCAGTCCATCACGCTGGAGGTGCCGAAGGATCGCTATGTCGGCGAGTTCAAGGATCTGGCAAAAATCGTGCATGGCGAGAAGAAGTTCGCGTGGGATGCCGCTCATGACATCGCCGTGCACGAGACTCTGCTGCGCGGTGCAGGCGTGTGGCATTGACCAGCGAGCAGATTTCGCTATCGGCAGGCATGGCATTTCCTCTTCGTTCTCCTCGCGACATGGTCGGCGGCATCATGGTCTTTGGCCGTATCGTGGATAAAATCCGCCTGCAAGCGCGGGAAGGAAAACTTCCAGATGGCTATCACCTTGGATTCATGGAGGGCAAGCGCACCTTTGATGATCGTGTCTGCACGCTGCTCGGCGTGACTTTTGAAGACCTCACCGCGCAGGTGTTGCAAGGCGGCACGGATGAAGAGATTCTCGAATGGTGCCTGCAAAACGGCAGCAAGCCGGACGCGGAACACATCCGCATCTTCAATGGCTTCATGACCAAGCGTGGCTGGCGTGACGAAGCCTCAGGCGGACTGGTGGAGCAGCGGGCTGAAGCAGGCCTGGGGCACCGTGAGGACATCGTGACCTTCTTTGATCTCATGGACACAGAAGAAGGCCGGACGCCCTAGCCAATCCAAGGTTGCCTGAAGGCCACATGACTTTACCGTTGCGGGCAGAATGCCTGTCTTCACCGTTTTTACTCCAACCTACAATCGTGCGCACACGCTGCACCGATGCTATGAAAGTTTGCAGGCGCAGACCTTTCAGGATTTTGAATGGCTGATCGTCGATGACGGCTCATCCGACAACACTGCTGAAGTCGTGGCCCGCTGGATCGCTGAGGGTAAAATGGACATCCGCTATGAGCCGCGGCCACACCGCGGTGCGCATCACGTCAGCAACCGCAGTCTCGAACTAGCGCGCGGCACGCTATGGATCAAGTTAGACTCGGATGATGGCTTCACCCCCGAGGCACTGGAGCGTCTGTGGCATCACTGGAATGCCATTCCTGAGTCAGAGCGAAAAGGATTCTCGGGCGTGACCGGACTCTGCCGCAATCAAGACGGTGTCTTGGTCGGCACCCGATTCCCGCAGGATGAACTCGACTGCACTTCTGCTGAGCTGGAGTACATTCACAGAGTGTGTGGCGACAAGTCAGGCTGCCTAGTTGCTGACATCGTGCGCCAGTATCGCTATCCAGAAGATGTGCCAGGAAACTTCATCCCCGAATCCTACATCTGGAGCCAGGTGGCGCAGCGCTACAAGACGCGGCACATCAATGAATACATTCTGGTCAACTGGACGGATGCGCCTTCTCTCACCCGAGGTAAATCAGATCCATCGGTCAATGCAGCAGGCCATCGGCTGATGTTTAAAGGCGCACTCAATATGGAGACCCATTTCTTCTGGGTGGCCCCAGCCCGAGTACTGCGCGCCGCAGTGCAATACAGCCGCTTTTGTTTCCTCATCGGTATCGGCCCTCTACGCCAACTGATGGACTTAGAAACTGGCCCAGGGCGGCTGCTTTGGCTCGTGGGACTGCCGCTCGGTCTGCTGCTCTCGGGGCGAGATCGGCTGCGGTTCCCTCCAGGTCAAAAGTAGCTCATCGAGCCAAATGAGGCGCTTGAGAACATCTTGCCCTTCACCTTAATGGCATCCACAGACTTGAGCCAACGCCCCAACTCGGTGCGTATCCCCCCACCCCATGCGATTTCTCGATAAACTCGAATCCCACCTCGGCCGTTTTGCCATACCAGGCCTCGTGCAGTTCGTGGCCGGACTGCAACTTCTGACCTTTGTCATCTCCATGCTGCAGCCGCCAGAGGTGAGTAAGCAGTACGAGAATTTTCTCGCACTCGACGGCGCACGCATCCTGCAAGGTGAAGTCTGGCGGCTCTTCACCTACATTTTCATTCCTGGCACTAAGAACATTATTTTCGCCTTGTTTGGTGCCATGTTTCTCATGTGGCTCGGACGCGGACTAGAACAGGCTTGGGGAGCTTTTCGGCTCAATCTCTATTTCATTGGCGGCATGCTTTTCATCGCTATCGGCTCGTTGATCTTTGGCTTTGGTGGCAGCGGCATGTGGTTGTTTCAAACCCTGCTGCTGGCCTTCGCGGTGATCTATCCGAATGAAGAAATCCTGCTCTTCATGATCATCCCCGTGAAGATCAAATGGATCGCCTGGCTGGATGTGGCGCTGATGGCGCTCACGGTACTAAACGAGCCGGTGTACCTCATTCCGATCCTGTTCGCCCATCTCAATTTCCTCATCGTTTTCGCACCCGGCTTTGTGCGTGAGCGGCTTCACTTTGCCAAGGTCGCGGAAAGGCGGACACGCTTTCAAGAGATGACCAGCACAGGTGCCGCCTTCTTCCATCAATGCACCGTCTGTCAAAAGACTGAAGTGGATGACCCGACACTCGACTTCCGTGTGAGTGATGATGGTGACGAGGTCTGCTCGGTTTGCCGCAAATCACGCTAAAACCATGCCGCCCTTGCCATTAAAGGCATAGGTGACACCTTTCACGCCCCATCATGCGTTGCCCCAAGTGCGGAAGTTCTCAGGATAAAGTCATCGACTCACGCGAGGCGCGGGAGGGCCATGCCATCCGCCGCCGCCGCGAGTGCATGAAGTGCGATTTTCGCTTCACGACGTATGAACTCGTCGAACG
>JBEBGU010000038.1:0-13438 GCA_040081325.1 Prosthecobacter sp. | reverse complement strand
CCATCAGCCTCATTCCCAGCCAATGGATTCCGTGGGGCAACATTCCAGCGCTTCTTGGCAAAGTTCGATTTCGGTTCCAGTGATTGGCTGTCGAAAGACGCTGCTCATGCCGATGTCTTCGTCACGGCGGAAGAATTCAGGTGCGGCACTGCGGCATAGATCGCAATCAATGCAGGTGCTATCCACAAAGAATAGGCCGGGGATGTTTTGGGGTAAACGGTCGTTGATGTCTGCCATGAGGGTGTGTGGGTTTCGCTGACACGCCATCATTTACCCGGAACAAGAATTGCGTGAAATGCATTAAATGCAGGTATTGTTGCGCATCATGCAACAATACCTCTCGAAGAAACCCTTCGATCTTTATGCCCTGCACCTGTTTCACCTCGTCGTGAAACACCGCAGCTTCACACGGGCAGCGCGGGAAGCTGGCCTTTCCCAGAGTGCGCTCACGCGGCAGATGCAGGCGCTTGAGCAGCGCCTCGGGATTGATCTCATCAGCCGAACCACGCGGTCCGTGGAGGTCACTGAAGCCGGCCACTACCTCGCCGCTGAAGCTGCACGATTGATTGGGGGTGTGACGGCGACGCTTGATGGACTCCATGCCTCATTCGGTGCAGCACGACCTGAGGTGCGGGTCAGCGTCTCGCGCTCCATGGCCATGGCGCACATGCCGGGCCTTTTTCATGCCAATCACCAGCGCCATCCAGATGTCGTCTGCCGCGTCAGCTACAACACGAGTAGCAGCATCCTGACGGCATTGGATGCTAGCGAGATTGATGTCGGCGTCCTCTGCCCACCTTCACCGCTGCCGGACAGTGTCAAAATCACGCACCGGTTCAAAGACGCCTTCGAACTCATCGCTCCCGCCGTGATGGCTGCAAAGGCTCCGTTAAAACGTGCCGACCGCCTCAAGTCCTGGCTCAATGAGCAGCCGTGGCTCATGATTGATGCCAGCACAAACACGGGCAAGTCGCTGCGCCGCTGGTTGAAGCGCCAGCAGCTCAGCGTGCAACCGGCCATGGAGCTGGACAGCTTCGATCTCATCATCAACCTCGTCGCCTCAGGTTTCGGCATCGCCATGGTTCCACGTCGTGCCCTAGCACTTTACCGCCGGAAAGAATCCCTCATCACCCTGCCGCTGCCCGAACGCTTCGAACGCGAGATCGTCGTCGTCACGCGCAAGCACCGAAAATTGCCACAGCACATAGAGCGCTTTGTGGAAAACATCTTGTTCTGAATGCATCCAAGGCCAGCATGATTTTGTGGACGGACACCTCGGAGTTTCGCAATCCGCACTACCACGCCGCCAGCGACCTGCCAGAGACACTTAACTATGATTTTCTCACTCAAGTCACCCAAGCGCTCGTCAGCGTGGTGCTGGAAGAAGCCACAAGTCTAACATGAGAACCTCCCTTGAGCACTGGACGACTTTGTGGCAGCGACTCGGAGCGACTGGTGATGGCTCGGCTTGTCATTCACCGCTGATCGGGGCGTGGAGCGAGCCGAGGCGTGCGTATCATACGCTACAGCATCTTGACGAGTGCTTGTGCGCTTTGGACGTGGCTGTGGCGTACGCTGAAATCCCGAACCGTGATGCCATCGAGGCGGCACTGTGGTTTCATGACGCGGTCTATGATCCCACTGATGGTGACAATGAGCTGCGTAGCGCGGAACTGGCCCGTTGCGAACTAGAACTGGCGGCTGTGTCACAGGCGATCATTGCGGATGTGTGGCGGCTTATTCTGGTGACGCAAACTCACCGTGCGGAGCTGACGGATGAATTCTGGATGGTCGATATCGACCTGAGCATCCTGGGGCAGTCTGAGACGCGGTTTGGAGAGTATGAGCAGCAAATCCGGGCTGAATACGCATGGGTCGCTGAAGCGGTCTATCGTGAGAAACGATCCGAAATCATGCGCTGCTTCCTGGAGCGCGAGAGGCTTTATCACACGCCGCTGTTTCATGATCGGTTTGAGGAGCAAGCGCGGCAAAATTTAGCGCGATTGATCGAATGGATGGCTTGAGCGTATTTTCACTCCAGAATCGGCCCTCAAAATGTCACACCAACCACTTAACATCCATGCAGGCACGCAGATCGTGACGAAGGTCGGCGTGCATGGCAGCAACAACGCGCTGGTCCATCCGCGTGGAGCCGTGGGCATCGTCACGCGCACGCCTTGTGGGACTGAGAATCATTATCTCGTGCGCTTTCCAGATGGCTTTGAGGCTTCGCTGCTCATGGAGGAACTCGAAGTGCTCAAGCACTTCAAAGATCGGCTCGATCCGGCAGGGTTACAGGATTTCGATCTAGAAGATCATGTCATCTACCGCTGCATCGTCGGCTCCCGTGCTTATGGACTCGAAACGGATACCTCCGACACGGATCTGCGTGGCATCTACCTCGCTCCGGCAGAGCTGCACTGGTCGCTCTATGGCGCTCCAGAACAGTTCGAGGACAACGAAAAGCAGACCTGCTATTGGGAGCTGCAAAAGTTCCTCGTCATGGCCTTGAAGGCCAATCCCAACATCTTGGAGTGCCTCTATTCACCGCTGGTCGAGAAGGCCACACCCATCGCCGAAGAACTCCTCGCCATCCGTGACAAGTTTCTGTCGCAGATGATCTTCCAGACCTTCAACGGCTACGCCTTGAGCCAGTTCAAGAAGATCGAGCAAGACCTGCGCAACCAGGGGGAGGTGCGCTGGAAGCACGCCATGCACCTCCTCCGCCTCCTCATGACCGGTGCCGCCACGCTGCGAGAAGGCCGCGTTCCCGTGCATGTCGGTGATCTACGCGACCAACTCCTCGCCGTGAAACGCGGCGAGCTAAGCTGGGAAAAAGTCGATGCGTGGCGACAAGAACTGCACCGTGACTTTGAAAAAGCGCTGACAGAGACCAAGTTGCCCGAAAGGCCTGACTATGAGGCTGCGAATGCGTTGCTGGTGGAGTTTCGAAAGCTCATATCAATGAAGTACTATGGATAACCGCTACTTTTACCATTGTTTTCCCCGACCAAGGCGCAAGAGCATTGCTCCTGTGGATGGCATTGAGGTCCTGAAATCGATCCTTGCGAACGGACTGTTACTCGTTCCGGAGATAGTTGAATTCGGGAATACCCAGATCATTCAACGCCGCATCTGTTTCACTGAATTAGCCGAAGATCAGCTTCCTGATCATGCCTGTGAGTTTGGCGAGTTTGCCTTGGAATTCGAAATCGATACACTCCGCGAACTAGGTGGAATGCCCGCAATTTATTTGCCCAGTCAAGCAGGGGAAACAAAAGGCTTAAATGGGGTTGGAGGAATACTGCCTGCGATGTATGCACAACTTCAGGATTTCATTCAGGAGTTCAAACGGTTGAAACATGCAGATGCAAAATGGGGCAAGTTTCTTGACGATACAACGAATCGACTGGGGCTTCAGAGCGTGGACCACCTCTATTGGGTTCCAGAGGTATTTCTCAATCTGTGCATGCCGACTGAAAACCTGCGCTACACCGACGGATTGGGCTATTATAGGCAGCGTGAGTGGCGGCTGATTCACAATTTCGTTCACAATGGAGAGATGCCAGCAAGAGAGCTATCGTCTGAGCAAAAGTCAGAACTAGAAAAGATTAACCCTTTCTTTTCCGAGCTAATTGGACTGCGCGATCAGCCCAGAGCAGAAAGGTCTGCGCTGTGTTTGTATTTTCGTGGGCTAAACAACGAGCTGGTATTTTCAAAGGTGCGACGATTGCATGTGCCTCAATCAAAGTTCGAGCAGGTCAGCGCGCTTCTCAAAGTATGTGGATTTGATGTACCCGTCGTCACTTTGCCTCTTAGCGATGTTCACGACTTTGTTATATGACCATCCCCCCACTCCTCCACCGCATCACGGCTGCGCAGCCGTATCCGCTACTCTTCGCCACGATCAGCGGGGCGCATCTGTATGGGTTTCCGTCGCCGGATTCGGACTTTGATCTGCGCGGGGCTCATGTAATGCCGCTGCCGAAAGTGCTGGGGCTCGATGTGCGTGATGAGACGATCGAGGACAGCCGCGTGATCGAGGGGCTGGAAATGGACATCGTCAGCCATGACGTGAAAAAGTTCTTCGGCCTGCTGCTGAAGAAGAACGGCTATGTGCTGGAGCAACTCTACTCGCCGCTCATCGTCCACACGACGCCGGAGCATGCGGAACTGAAGGAGATCGCGAAGGGCTGCATCACGCGGCATCATTCGCATCACTACTTTGGCTTCTCGGAGACGCAGTGGGAGCTGTTTGCCAAGGAATCGCCCCGGCGGGTGAAACCGCTGCTGTATGTCTATCGTGTGCTGCTCACGGGCATCTGGCTCATGCGCACCGGCGAGGTGGAGGCGAACCTCGTCACGCTAAACGAAACCTTCCGCCTGCCTTATCTCCCAGATCTGATTGCCCGAAAACTGGCCGGGCCGGAACAAGGCACGCTCGACGATGGCGATCTCGCCATTCGTCAAAGTGAATACGAGCATCTGCGTGCGGAACTCAAGGCCGCCCACGACGCCAGTGCGCTACGAGAGATGCCGGAGGAAAGCACCCGCGCTGCTTTGAACGATCTGTTGGTGAGGGTGCGGATGAACTAGGCCCACTGAGCTGGAAATACTGTAAAACCGAGGAACAAGGCTGCCTTGCGCAAGCCTTTGTCAGTGCTCACGACTTCGGATTCATTCGCTCGTCTGGCAGCGGCGAGATGGAGTCCGTCGTTGGTTCGTAGAAAGATGGGTGGGCTTTGACTCAGGCATGTGTCTAGAATGCTGTAGAACTCGGCCTCTAGCTCTGGAGTGACGGATTCCTCCATGAACTGCCCAGAACTTATGAGCGCACAATACGAGGCGTGCATGGTGAGGGTGGCACCTGGACTTAACGAACCTTCAGCCTCGCGTCGCCGCAACACCGCACGCAACTCAAGCCTGCCAGTCTCGCTCACGGTGATGAGCTGGGCATTTGCTGCATGGGTTTCAAAAGCGAGGCTGTCCGCCTCCTGAACATACAGTTTCGCGAGCGCTGAGGTATCCCAGTAGCTCATGGCTTTAGCTGCGGATTTCCGTGATCAGTTGTTCCACTGAGGTCCCTGGCTTTCCAGTGGAGCATTCCTCCCTCATTTTTCTGACCTCCTCTAGCCATAGTGGGCGCTGAGGCGCGGCGGACAGATGCCCTTTGGGCGTAGCCTTCAGACGCGCTTGAAGCCAAGAAAGCAGAGACCACTGATCTTGTGCTGGCAGCTCCGCCACGGCAGACTCGATTTGAACTAAGGTGCTCATGGGGTGATTTTAATCGGTGACGCATGTCTGGCAACTCTCAAATGAAAGTGCAGTAAGCGCCTGTTCTCTACTCAGAGATGGAGACTCACTGTTTACTGTCAGATAGAGGTCTTTTGAAGCGTTTCAGGTTCGCTTTACCATGAATATCGCCACTAAACGCCATCTCTCTCGCCGTGCTTTTTTGCGGGGCGCGGGCACCGTTCTTTCGTTGCCGTTTCTTGAGGCGATGACACCTGCTTTCGCGCGGGCGACGACGCAGCCGCCGAAGCGCTTTGTGGCGATGTGTGCGACGCTGGGATTCCACACGCCGTTTCTACACCCAAAGGAAACGGGCGTGGGCTACACGATTACGCCTTATCTGGAGCCGCTGAAAGATCTTCGTGATGATTTCACCGTGATCTCAGGTCTGGAACACGCCGAGCAAAATGGAGCGAATGGGCACACGTCTGAGTTCACTTGGCTCACGTCAGCAAAGCATCCTGGACTGGCTGGCTTCAAGAACACGATCTCCATCGACCAACTCATCGCGGAGAAGATCGGCACGCAGACTCGCTTCCCGAGTTTGGTGCTCGGCACTGGGAGCGAGTCGCTGTCTTGGTCGGCGAGCGGGGTGCCGCTGCCTGCGGAGTCGTCGCCATCCAAAGCTTTTCAGCAACTCTTCATCGACGGCACGCCGGTTGAGGTGAAGTCACAAATGAGCGGGCTCAAACGCGGGCGTAGCATCCTCGATACCGTGATGGGACAGGCGAAGAAACTCGAGCGTGAGCTTGGCAAACGCGATCAGGAGAAGCTCGACGAATACTTCAGTGCCGTGCGCGAACTCGAAAGCCGACTCATGCAGAATGAAGAATGGGCGCAGAAGCCGAAGCCCAAAGTCGATGCCAAGCCGCCGACGGATATCCAGAGTCGCACCGACGCGATTGGTAAAATGAAACTCATGCAGGATCTCATCGTGCTGGCTTTGCAGACCGACTCCACGCGCACGGTGACGCTGCGCCTCTCTGGCATGAATGCGGTGCCGGAGATTGAGGGTGTGAGTCACGACTGGCACAATCTTTCCCATCACGGCCAAGACCCAGCGAAGATCGAAGAACTCAAGGTTATCGAGCTAGCAGAGTTTCGTGCGTTTAGCGACTTCCTCACCAAGCTCAAGACCACGCAAGAAAACGGCGTGCCGATGCTGAACAACACGTCGGTGCTCTTCGGTTCAAATCTCGGTAATGCCAGTGCGCACAACACGAAGAACCTGCCGCTGCTCCTGGCGGGTGGCGGCTTTAAGCACGGACGCCACCTCGCCGTTGATCCACAGAAACAAGTCTTCTCGAATCTCTGCGTCACGATGGCTCAGCGCATGGGTCTGGAGACTGACAAGTTTGGATTCAGCAATGGCATTCTCGATTTATCATGAGCACGAACCCAATCTCACGACGCAGTTTCATCCGTCTCGGCACACTCGGAGCGACCGCTGTGAGTGCGGTGAATGCCGCCGCCGTTGAGAAGACTGTTGCGCCTGCCTGCCATGCGTTTCTGACGGCAGACAAAGACTTTTATGATGTCTCCCGTGGCAATCCCAAGCCGCATAAGCTCACGGGCGCGGCGCAAATAGAAGCGCGTCTCACGGCCGAGACATGGCGGATGGAGATCACGGCTGATCCTTTCATTGAAGCGCCGCACACGAAGCAAGCGGCCTCCCTGGAAAAGCCGCTGACGTTGGCTGATGGCAGTGCGCTTGATTTGCCAAAGCTCATAGAACTCGGTAAAAAACATGAGGTCCATTTTTTGAAAGCGATGCAGTGCCTAAACATCGACACACCGCTCGGGCAGGGCTTGTGGACGGGCGTTCCATTGCGCGAGGTGCTCAAGCTTTGTGGCAAGATGAACAACGTGCGCCGCATCTACTTTTGGGGCTTTCATAACAACGATCCGAAGCAGATTTTCAAGTCATCCGTCAGCTACACTCAATGCATGGAAACCGCGCCTGGCGAACTGCCCGTCTTCCTCGCGTATCGCATGAATGGTGAGGCGCTGTCTCCGGTGCGTGGTGGGCCAGTGCGCATGATTGTGCCGTGGTCGCATGGCTACAAATCCATCAAGTGGCTTCAGCACATCTTTGTCACCAACGATGCGCGCAACAACGACACCTATGCTGAGGGTAACAACGACCCCGACTCCTTTCTCAAGACGGCGGCGTATGTCGATGATGGCCCGGACAAAATCAAAGCTGGTGAGCCAGTGTTTCTCACCGGGCAGGTCATCAGTGGCCTTTCGGGTGTGAAGCGTGTTGAGTATTGGCTGCGCCAAGTCGGAGACAAGCCGGTGAAGCTAGCTGATGACGCGCCGGAGGTGCTGCGCGGTCCCTGGACTCCATGTGAACTCGAAGCGCAGCCCGATTGGAACTCGATTTTACCCAGCGGTGTTAAACCTCAAAGCGTGCTCGGTTTTAACCAGACCACAGGGAAGCCCAATGCATGGCCGCCACGCTATGGCATGTGCTCTTTCACAGCCGTGCTCCGTGGCCTGAAGCCCGGTCATTATGAACTCCGCGCCCGCAGTGTGGACCAGAACGACTATGCCCAGCCCGAGCCGCGCCCATCACAAAAAAGTGGCAAGAATTCGATTCAAGTGCGGCGCTTTGAAGTTTTGTGACCTCTTATCGATTTTCTTCTTCAAGCTATGAAACCACTACTCATGACCTTCCTGGCCGCATCGGCTGCCATGGCCGCTGAACTCAGCGAAAAACAGCAAAGCGTCCTCGCCAGTGCCGAGAAAAACCAAGTCGAACTGCGCATCGACCAATCCTACGCAGGTAATGAAAACGCGAAACAGAAGGTCGATCTCTACCTGCCGAAGAAGCGTCACAGTGACAAGCCATTGCCCGTCGTGGCACTCATTCACGGCGGGGGCTGGGTGAATGGCGACCGCATCGGCTATGCGGCGGCTGCGATCCAGTTTGCACGCACTGGCGATTATGCGGCCGTCGGTGTCGGATACCGTCTAACCAAAGAAGCCCACTGGCCAGCGCAGGTCTATGATTGCAAAGCCGCCATTCGCTGGATTCGGGCACATGCGAAGGAGTTCAATCTCGATCCCGACAATATCGCCGTCATGGGCAGCTCCGCTGGCGGTCACCTTTCTTCACTCCTCGGCACCAGCGGTGATGTGAAGGAACTCGAAGGCGATCTCGGTCCCAACACAGCCTTCAGCAGTCGCGTGCAGTGTGTGGTGAATCTTTGCGGCCCCGAGGATTTCACAAAGGCGCTCATGTTTGATGCGGAGAGCAAACCCATCTGGAAAGACGACGCTGTGAGCGGCCTGCTCGGCGGAAATGCGCAGGAAAAGCACGCAGAGGCCGTCGCCGCCTCACCTGTGACTTATGTAACAAAGGATGATCCGCCGTTCATCACCTTCCATGGCACCAGGGACCAGCGCGTAGCCTTCTTGCATGCCAGGCTGATTCACGAGGCGATAGGGAAAGCGGGCGTATCATCTGCATTGGTCCCCATCACCGAAGGCGGCCATGGTTCCGTGAGTCATCCTGAGGTGATCAAACGCGGCCAGCATTTCATCAGCAAAGTGCTGCGCGGTGTGCACACCGAGATCGACACCACGCCGATCCCCGCGCTGCCAGAGCCCAAGAAAAAGTAGCGCTCCATGAACTGGATGCCGCGCCTTGCCACCCTGGATGATATTTCCGCGCTGGAGACGTTGATCCCGCTCTCCGTGCGTGTGCTCCAGGCTCCGTATTATTCCGCTGCGCAGATGGCGGCGGCCATGGGGCAGGTCTTTGGCGTGGATCGTCAATTGATCAGCGATGGCACCTACTTCGTCGTGGAGGTTGCGGGCGTGATCATCGGCTGCGGCGGCTGGAGCAAACGCAAATCACTCTTTGGTGCCGAAACCGCGCGCAGAGGTGAAGATACCATGCTCGATCCCACAACCGATCCAGCGCGCATCCGCGCCTTCTTCATTCATCCCGAATGGTCGCGTCGCGGCATTGGCCGCGCCATTCTCACCGCCTGCGAGTCCGCCATCATTGCCGCAGGGTTCTCGCAGGCTGAACTCGTCGCCACACTCGCGGGTGAGCCGCTGTATCTCATCTGCGGCTACCGCGAGGTCGAGCGCTACGAAATCTCAATGAGCGGTGGCTTGACCCTGCCCGCATTGCGTATGACAAAGCGACTCGCACCATGAACGCCACCGTCCGCAGAGCCACGACCGCCGACGCAGCCACACTGCTGCAACTTGTCCGCGATTGTGTGGCTGGAATGCGCGCGGCAGGCATCGAGCAGTGGGATGATGTCTATCCCAACGCTGAAACGATCGCTGCCGACATCGAAGCAGGCACGCTGCATGTGCTTTGCGAAGGCGACACAATCATCGCCAGCATCACCATCGATCAAAACATGGACCCGCTGTGGCAGGACATGGACTGGAGCGCCGACAGCGAGTCTGCCTACGCCGTGCATCGGCTCATGGTGCATCCTTCACAGCAGGGACGCGGCTTTGCGAGACTACTGATGCAGCACGCCGAAGCCGTGGCCCGGTGGCAAGGCTGCCGCAGCATCCGTCTCGACACCTTCCAGCAAAACCCCGCCGCCATGGCCTTGTATCCGCGCCTTGGTTGTCGGCGCACGGGGATAGCGATGATGCGTAAAGGTGAGTTTGTTGGCTTTGAGAAGCTGCTCTAGCCCTCTCTTCTCTCTGGCTTTTGCTGTTGATGCACCGAAGCCGAGACTCGAGCGAGAGAAGGCCATGAAGGCGCTGGCGTTGTGCGGTGAGATCGGCACCATGTCCGCTCACTGAAACCACTTCATTTATGACCTCACGCCGCCATTTCATCGCCTCCATCACCGCTGCTCTTGGCGGTTCCGTTTTTGCTGCCGATGGCAGGCCAAAGACCATCGTGCTACAATCCGCGTGGGACACGGTGAACATCGGCGACATCGGCCACACGCCGGGCACGCTGCGCGTGATTGAGGAGCATCTGCCGGAGGTGAAGATCGTGCTCTGGGCCATGAAGCTCGATGATCGTGTCACCGCGATGCTGAAGGCCCGCTTCCCCAAGGTGACCATCCTGCAGGGCAGCCTTGTCAAGGATGGCGAAAAGGACCAGGTGCTGAAGCAAGCCGTCAAAGATTGTGACTTCTTCATCCGCAACTCCGGCATGGGTCAGGACATCACTCACATGCAGTTTTGCCAGAAGCACGGCAAGCCCTACGGTCTGTTTGGCCAGTCGTTCTTCCCCAGCATGGTCGAAGGCAAGGGCGCGGAGGAGCGCATCGCATTGCTGAACGGTGCCTCGTTCATCTACACACGCGAGACGAAGACGCTCAAGATTCTCCAAGGCGCAGGCATCAAAGCCGCAGCGTTGCAATTCGGCCCCGATGGCTGCTTCGGCATCGATGTGCGTGATGATGAACGCGGACTCACCACGATGAAGAAACTTGGACTGGAGGATCGGAAGTTCATCACGATCCAACTACGCACAAACACTGCCAAGCTGCCCGGCGTGGACGATTCACGCACGCCGAAACTCAACCCGCTACATCCCACGCCCGAGCAGATCGCCGATGATGAGCGCCGTGCGGAGAAGTATCGAGAGCTGGTCACGCTTTGGGTGAAAAAGACCGGCCACAAAGTCCTCATCGCTCCCGAGGTGAAGAAGGAGATGGAGCACAACAAGCGCCTCATTCACGATCCGTTGCCGCCGGAGATCCAGAAGCACGTCGTGAATCTGGAGTATTTCTGGAACGCTGACGAAGCGGCCTCCATCTTTGCCCGAGCCCACACCATCGTCTGCCACGAGCCGCATTCACCGATCATCGCTCTGGCGAACGGCACGCCGATCATCCACACCTACTCCGAGTTTCATTCTCCCAAGTGCTGGATGTTCAAGGACATCGGTCTAGGCGAGTGGCTGCTGGAGATGGATGAAACACCCGTCGAGAAAATGGCGGAGACGCTGTTTGCCATCGATGCTGATTACCCCGCTGCTCAAGCCAAGGTGAAGAAGGCGATGGCCTATGTGCATGAATGCTTTGGCAAATCCATGAAGCATGTGAAAGTCGTGTTGGACGCGTGAATCCAAGGAAGGGCGCTTTTCAAGCGCCGAGGGCGGTTGAAAACCGCCCCTCCTTGATCTCGTTCGAGAACAACATGCACACACGCCGCGCCTTTCTTCAACACAGCACGCTCTGTCTCGCAGGATTCAGCAGCCTTCGCGCCGCCGATCTGGATACCAAGCCGCTGCTGCGCGTCGGTCTGATGGCGGATCTGCATTACGCGGACAAGGCACCGACCAAGACGCGCTATTATCGCGAGGCATTGGCAAAGCTTGATGAAGCCGTGGAGCACATGAATCGTGAAAAGCCCGCGCTCGTGGTCGAACTCGGCGATTTCATTGATCAGGCAGACTCGGTCGAAAAGGAGATCGAGTGGCTGAAAGTCATGGAGTCCCACTTTGCCAAACTGGAGATGCCGAGACACTACGTTTTGGGCAACCACTGCGTCGGCACGCTGACGAAGCAGGAGTTCGCCTCGAACACGAAAGCGGCAGGCGGCTTTGAGAGCTTCGAGGCCGCAGGCGTGACATTTGTGAGCCTCGACGCCTGTTTCCGCGAGGACGGCACGCCGTATTCACGACAGAACTTCGACTGGAAGGACGCGAACGTGACGAAAGCCGAGCTGGCATGGCTTGAGGCGGAGCTGGGCAAAGCCAGCGGCCCCGTCATTGTCTTCGCGCATCAGCGGCTCGATCTGGACAAGGCACACGCCGTGCGCAATGCCGCCGAGGTTCGGTCGCTGCTCGAAAAGTCCGGCAAGGTGCTTGCCGTCTTCCAAGGCCACTCGCACAAGAACGATTACCAGCAGATCGCCGGCATTCATTACGCCACGCTCGTGGCCATGGTAGAAGGCAGCGGCGCTGAAAACAGCGGCTACACGATGCTTGACGTGCTCGCGGATGGCTCGCTGCGCTTGAACGGGTTCCGCAGGCAGATGAACCGTACTTTGAATCACGCATGAAACACATTCTTCTATTGGCGCTCACGAGCACCACTTTGGCATTGGAGCCCGGCTTTGAGCCGATCTTTGACGGCAAGACGCTCGATGGCTGGAAGCATGGCGGCAACTGGGCGGTGGTGGTGGGTGAGATCGCCTGCGTGAAGAAAGGCGGATCGTTGGTATATGAGAAGGCGAAGGTGCCGGATGATTTCGAGCTGCGCTTTGACTGGAAGGTGGCGAAGGGCTGCAACAGCGGCGTGTATTACCGGCCTGGGCAGTATGAGTATCAACTGCTCGACAACGCCAACAGCCCCTACGGCGAGAATCCGCGTCAGGCGGCGGCTTCGTTGTTCTTCGGCATGGCTCCGACGAAGGATGTCGTGAAGCCGTTTGGTGAATGGAACGAAGGCCGCATTGTCTGCCAAGGCTCGGTGATCCAGCACTGGCTCAATGGAGAGAAGGTGATCGACTTCGACTACACCGACCCGCGCTGGTTTCATGAGCTGGAGGTGCTGCGCATCCGTGGCGGTGATTTGACGAAACGAGGCGCGAACCTCTCGCTCCAATATCATGGTGCGGAGGTGTGGTTCAAAAACCTGCGCTGGCGGGCAATCCGGGCGGATGAAAAGCTGGTGAGCGAGAATCTGTCACCGATGCCGATCCCCGATGGTGCTTTGCGCAAGGAGCAGGGCCGTGTGAACGGCATGCTGGCGGGCAAAAAAGGCGAGTGGCGGCATGAGGAGGTCAACCGCTTCAAGGCTGAGGAGGCGCATCAAGGTGTGGCGGTGGATGTGGAGCACTTTTATGCGATCACGAACGCGGCCATCGGCAAGTATCGCAAAGACACGGGCGAGCGAGTCGGTGGCTGGAAAGATGCCAAGGGCGGCCGCATCAAGCATCTGAACGCTGGATTGATCCTTGATGGCAAACTCTGGTGCGCGCACTCCAACTATCCCGAGATGCCAATGCGCAGCTCCGTGGAGGTCTTTGATCCGAAGACGATGCAGCACCTCGAAAGTATCGACCTCACGAGCGTGGGTGGGTCGCTGACGTGGGTGGATCGACGCGATGGCTGGTGGTATGCCTGCTTCGCGCAGTATGCGAAGACGGGTGATCCGGCCCGCACGCGCGTCGTGCGCTTTGATTTGAACTGGAAGCCCGC
>JBEBGU010000587.1:0-3597 GCA_040081325.1 Prosthecobacter sp. | reverse complement strand
GTCACGCTCGACGAGTCGAGCGCCGAGATGCCAGTCTGCGGTGTGGAGGATGCGCATGGTGATAGATCAATCCACTCGGACTGCGGCGCAGACCATTTCCAGTACGCGACCAAGTGACGCGGCACCTGCGCCTTCAATGAAGGCATTGCCGGGGAAGGGCTGCCAGTTGTCTCGGTCGTGTTTTTGCTCGGGCTGGGGAATGCGCGTGAGAGTGGGATCGTATTGGCCGTCTTTGCCGCCGAGTTTGTAGATCACGAGATCAAGCGAGGGCACGACGTAGAGGCAGAATCCACCGGCACCACTTTTCCAAAAGGCATCCTTCGGCGCACCGGCGACATGGCCATCGGCGTTGTGTTCCCACTGAAGACTGAAGGGCGTGTGCGGATTGTAGGGACTCCAGGTCTGGCATTTCTGAATGTAATCCGGCGGGACGAGCTGCTGGTCCTTCCACTTGCCGTTGCGGGCGAGGCAGTAGCCGAAACGCATGACATCGGTGGCATGGAGCGCAGTGCTGCCTGCACCATTCGCGTGCGGCATGACGAAGTCGCCGCGATGCAGGCAGTAATCCCACGCGCCCCAGCCTTGTGGCTTGGCGAGGCGTTCATGGATGAAGTCTTTCAACTCAATGCCGCTGACATTGCGCAGCACGATGCTGGCGATGTGCGGTGAGGGCGATGAATACGAGTAGCCAGCACCAGGATCAGTCCAAAGCGGGACATTGAGCGAGGACGCATCGAGATCCTTGATGTTCTGTCCGGGCACGGGCTTGAGCTGTTTCGGCTTGGGATCGCCTTTCACATAACCGGTCGGCGTCTGGCCTTCACCCCAGTAGCCTGCGCTCATGCTGAGAAGCTGGCCGAGCGTGATGTTCGCCTTGCGCGGATCATTGAGCGGGAAGGCTTGTGGTAGATAGGTTTCGGTGAAGACTTTTGTATCGAGGCCTTCGGGGATCTTAGCTTTGAATTCATTGAGCATGATGCCGCAGGCGATGCTGCAAAAGGCCTTGCCGGTGGAGGCCATGTCGGGATTTGCGTTGCGGCTGGCGCGGCCAAAGTAGCGCTCGAAGCAGAGGTAGCCTTTATGCACGACAACGAGTCCACCATTGCCTGTGGAGCGCTCGGTGATGGTGTAAGCGGGCTCCAGCTTGCTCAAATCCATGCCCGCGAGATCACGGATTTCTTGGGCGGTCTTCGCCTCGCGCCAGCCGCCATCGCTGTCGGGCGGCGGGAAGTAGGTGTCGGCGGCGTGGACGGCGAATGACAGGCAAAGAAACGCGAGGAGATGGCGTGAGGACATGGCCGGGAGAGTAGCGTAGTCCAAGGCAACAGCGCAAGCGAAGTGGTCCCCTTCATTGACTCCATGCCTAATCCCGTGTGAAATCAGGGCATGTCTGATCAGCCCGTCTCTCTCTCCCGCCGTCATGCTCTCAAATGGCTGGCTGGTACTGCCGCTGCACCTGCTGCTCTGGCGGCACCGCATGAGACGGAGCCAGCGCCGCCAGCGTATCCGACGCGCTATTCGCTGCATGATCCTGATTTCACCAAGGCGGCCACCGGTCCGTGGGAACGGCTGATGACGCCTGAAGAACTGAAGACGACGACAGCGCTGGCGGATCTGATTTTACCGAAGGATGCCAATGGCCCCGCTGCGAGCGAGGTGGGCGTGCCGGAGTTCATCAATGAATGGGTCAGCGCGCCTTATGAGAAGCAGCGCAACGACAGCGAAATCATCCGTGGCGGCCTGGCCTGGCTGAATACGGAGAGCTTCAAGCGTTACCAAAAGCGATTCGATGAACTGACGGAAGCTGAGCAAAGTGACATCGTGGATGACATCTGCGATGCAGCGAAGGCGAGGCCGGAAGACCGAGTCGGCGTGGTGTTTTTCAAAGAGTTCCGTCAGCTCTGCCTCGGCGGCTACTACACGCACAGCGCGACGTGGAAACATCTCGGCTACATCGGCAATGTCACCATCGGCGGGCCGTATCCAGGCGTGCCGCAGGAAGTGATCTTGAAGTATGGGCTTCAGGATGTGGCGTGATCACGCATGAGGCCCGCGCTCGCGGTGCAGGCCGCAAAACTGCCGAAGCATGGCAAAGATGTTCCCGAGCCTGCCCCAATAGGGACGACGTGGTGTGAGCACCGTGACATCCGCTTGTGGAAAGTGGGCGCGCAATTTGGAGCCTGGATGAACAAGCACTCGATTGCCCACAAACTCCAACAGCGGGATGTCCGCAGGACTGTCACTGTAGGCCCAGCAGTGAAAAAGTTGTTCATCCGAGAGTGCTGCGACATCAGGAAGCCGATCAAGCATCGCGACGATCTTCGCTTCGCGCTTGTTGTTCGGGCCGATCAAGGGCGGACGCATCGGCACGTCATTGCCGATCTGAAACTGGGTAGCGATGCAGTGATCAAACCCGAGCACCTCGGCGATCTGATCGGCATAGAAGTCGGGGCTGGCGGTGTTCAACACCAGCCTCCGGTTCTGATGCTTGTGCCGCAAAATTTCAGCGCGCAGTTCGGGATAGATCCAGGTGTCCACGCAGTCGTGGGCAAAATCGCGCGCCAGCCGCCGCAGATGCGCACGCTTCATGCCTGCGAGGTAGGAATTGAAAGCACGCTTCGCCGTCGCCGTGCTCACTAGCCCGACTGCACGCCCAAGCGCAAAAGGAATGAACCAGAGATGCAGCACGATCCGCCACGGATGCCGCCGGAGGACGAAGTTGCAGAACAACGCCTGGGTGTCGAAGGGCAGCAGCGTGTGGTCGAGATCGAAGAAGGCGTAGCGCATGGGGAGGCGGTCAGGGAGGGGTCAAGAGGTCAACGGTCAAGCAGATCACTATCTCTTGAAATCATTCGTGGAGATAAGCCCAAGTTCCCATTCGCTCCAAAACACCGCCGTATTCAGTTGCCGGGTAATTCTGGAGGGGAAAGTAGAGGAACTCGTCCCAGTTGCTAAACCCCAACGGGCAAGGCACCTGAAGAATCCAAGGGTTCCCGTTGTAATGTGCCGCATCTTCGCCGGTCAGGTAAACATAGTTGGGGTAGGCACCCATCCTGGTGCCTGGAAGCTTTGGTAGCAGACCGGGAACAAGCACTTCAAGGGACTTTGGTGGTGCGCCGTTCATCTTTTCGTAATGATGAATAGCGGCGATCAATGGCTCGCTGCGTGCGGCCAGATTTCTGAATTGTTCGTTCCGAACCAAGTTGATCAAAAACAGCCCCGCTACGCCGGCAATTAGTGCAACAATGGAAACAATGAACCAGCGCAAAGCCCATCTGCGCCACACCTCAGTGAATGCCATGACAGCAAGAATGGGAATCGAGATCAGCGCAAAAATCACCACCAACATATGGAAAATGAGAAACAACCCGTGAGATCGAAAGCCAACGGGAGACAGGCTCAGCCATTCTATGACCGCTGGAGTTATGAGCATACTCAACGGCCATATGACGAGATGCCATTGTCGGGCCTTTGCAGCTTTTTCTATCACCGGTAATCCTCCCCATTCAAACTCTTCGCGACGCTTTCGAGCCAGTTCTCCAGAGCTTCCTGCATTTGTGGGACACGGTCGGGCTGCTCGGCGAAGAGGACGCGGCT
>JBEBGU010000037.1:0-13476 GCA_040081325.1 Prosthecobacter sp. | reverse complement strand
TCTTGACGGCGAGGGGTGCAGCGATGACCACGGCCTTCTTGGCGGCGGCTTTTTTAGCTGGAGCTTTTTTCGCGGTAGCTTTCTTGGCCACCACTTTTTTGGCAGCGGCTTTCTTTTTTGGCTTGGCCGGTTGGTCGTCTAAAGGGAGTTCGTCGCTCATGAGGGGTCAGGGAAAGGGGATTCAGGAAAGGGCGTCGGCGATTTCGTCGGCGATCTCGAAGTTTGAATGCACGGTTTGGGTGTCGTCGTAGTCGTCGAGCAGGTCGTAGATTTTGATCACGGACTTGGCGACCTCGAGATCGGTTAGGGTGATCGAGGCGTTTGGCTGGTAAATGAGCTTTTGGGAGGTGGTGCTGACACCCTTTTCACGGAGCGCTCCGACGACTTGAAATAGCTGGTCGGTGGTGCTGTAGATGATCCAGTCGTCACCGTCGTCTTGTACATCCTCGGCCCCGGCATCAAGCGCTAGTTCCATGGCAGCATCTTCAGTCAGGCTGCCTTTCTCCAAACGAATTTCGCCACGGCGGCTGAACTGATAAGCGACGCTGCCAATCTCGGCAAAGGTGCCGCCGTTCTTGGCAAGCAGCAGCCGCAGGTCGTTGGCGGCGCGGTTGCGGTTGTCGGTGACGACTTCAATCATAAAAGCGATGCCGCCTGGGCCATAGGCCTCATAGGTGATCTCTTCGATGGTTGCGCCGCCGAGTTCGCCGCTGCCTTTTTTGATGGCGCGTTCGATGTTGTCATTCGGAGCATTGGCATTGCGGGCCGCGAGAATGGCGGAGCGTAGGCGCGCATTGAGGTCGGGATTTGATCCGCCGTTCTTGGCGGCGATGGTGATCTCCTTGGCTAACTTGCTGAAGGCATTACCACGTTTCGCGTCCACCACAGCTTTGCCGCGCTTGATTTTGGACCATTTATTATGTCCTGCCATGTGCTTGGGGGTTGAGAAAAAAGCCGGGATGAGCCGCTGCCTAAGCGGTGCTCCCTGAGCTGAAGTGGATGGGGATGTTGAAGGGGGGAAAGCGGCATTGCCGCGGTCTCCGCTCGTTCCAAGCCGAAGCTTGTCGCAGGATGGGTTTCGTCAGCAAAGATGCTTTCAAAACCGCAGCTCCAGTCACCGGAGCGGACACCAATGTTCACCTGATTGAGAGAACCAGGAACGTGACGAGTGTGGGGCAGGCAAGCGGCCTTGCAAGATGTTTTTTCACACCGTTCCTGCTGCCTGGCCCCATGCCATCACGCAGCGTTCACGGCATAGCGCAGAATGCTGGCTAGCTTGGTGCGCATGTCTTTGCGCTCTACAATCATATCTACTAGACCGTGTAGCATCATGAACTCAGCGGTCTGAAATCCAGGTGGTAAATCAGCATGAGTCGTCTCTTTCACCACGCGTGGTCCGGCAAAGCCGATCATGCACTTCGGTTCAGCGATAATGACATCTCCGAGCGTGGCAAAGCTGGCCGTGACACCACCCGTGGTCGGATGTGTCAGCACTGATATGTAGGGCAGACGTGCGGCTGAATGACGAGCAAGGGCACCACTCGTCTTCGCCATTTGCATGAGGCTGAGGATTCCCTCATGCATTCGCGCACCACCGGAGGCGGAGAAGACGATGACGGGCTTTCTTTCTGTCGTGGCGGTCTCGATGGCGCGGGTGATCTTCTCCCCGACGACACTGCCCATGGAGGCACCGAGAAAACGGAAGTCCATGACAGCAATTAATGAGGGAATGCCTTCGATAATGCAGCGTCCCGTGACGACGGCCTCCTTCAGGCCTGTCTTCGCTTGGTAGGCCTTCACTTTATCGACATAACCTTTGAATCCGAGTGCATCCACAGAGTCGAGCTGGAGATCCATTTCCTCAAACGTGCCCTCATCTACCAAACTGGCAATACGCTCGCCGCTGCTGATGGTGAAGTGGTAGCCGCAGCTCGTGCAGACACGCAGATTTTTCGCTAATGCCTGCTCAAAGAGGCTTTCGGCGCAGGATGGACATTTGGTCCATAGCCCCTCGGGCATGTCCTTCTTTTTTTCACCGAGTCCGTCAACGGAGCGTTTTTTGAAAAATCCCATGATGTTATATGTCTGCGTCCAGAATCGCAGGCTGTCCACCATCTCCTCGGGTTGGCAGACCGCAGGAGTGCTGGGTACGACCCAGCAGGGTTCAAACAGCCCAACCGACGCTGGACGTGATTTGAACGCTAGCCGCGTGCTGCTGTGATGACCACCACTTTTTCAGCCCCAGCCTGCCGTTTTAGCACCTTGGCGCATTCGTGGGCCGTGGCACCAGTTGTCAGCACATCGTCCACCAGCAGGATTTTTCGTCCGTGCAGATCAGGCCGGGGTCGCCAGGGGAAAGCTAGCCGAAGGGCAAAAACGCCGCGCAGATTCTCCAGTCGCTGCCGCCTGTGCAGCTTCGCCTGAGTCGAGGTGAGTCGGGTGCGCCGCAGCGCCTGCACCGCTGAGATGCCTGTCTCCTCAGCCAGCATTCGGCACAGTTCCCAGCTTTGATTAAACTCACGCCGCATCTCCCGCAGAAAGTGCAGAGGCACGGGCACCAGCAGCCATTGAGAGAGATCCTCACCGATGAGGCGCGGATCATTTAGCGCAGGTTTTAGAGTGTCTGCCAACACGCCACGAAGGGAGAGATCACGGCTGTATTTGAACTGGTGAATGAGCTCCCGAAGAACGCCACGAGCCTTAAAGGCTGAGACAGCAAAGTCGAAGGCCATGCGCCGCCCATCACAATTTGAACAGCGGAACTCGCGAGTCATTGGGCCATCAAAAGACTCTCCGCATACCGAGCAATACGGCGGCTCGATAGGCTCCAAATCACCCAGGCAGACCTGGCACAGCCAAGCATCGATACCAGAACGTGGCGCGTGCTTTTCCAGTGGCACATCGCAGGCCGGACACAGGCGTGGGAAAACCGTGTCTAGGACGATCCTCCCACCGCGCCGAACTAGCGGAGAGGTAAGACGAGGCTCATGCGGACCGGGATAGGCCATGGGTAGGATTCTGGAGCGCCATGAGCGCTCAGCAAGTCTGATGCGGTATCAAATTCCGAGTCCTTTCGTTTCGCTCAGGCCGTGAATCCTTTGACAAATCATGCCGCATTGGCGCACGGTACGAGATGTCTTCTGAATCTCAGCCCACACGCCGAATCGAACTCCTACTCTTCGTCGGCACGCTGCTGCTATATATTTTGAATGTGATCGCCACGGACCATCGTGACTTCATCTGGGATGAAGGGCGCTACCACAAGTATGCAGAGCACCTCACGCAGGGTTTTTATGTCACGCCAGAGAAGCCAGACATCATCAATGGGCCGGGCTACCCACTCGTGCTGGCACCCATGATTGTAGCGGGCGTGTCGGTGATGGGGCAGCGCATGTTGAATGCTCTGTTCATAGCCTTCGCTGTCTGGTTCAGTTTCCGTGCAGTATTACCTTATGCAGGCAGGCGCTGGGCGCTGATCGTGGCGCTGGTCACGGCGCTACATCCGAGTCTCGTCCGCGCTGGACCGTTTCTAATGACGGAAGCTCTCGCGGTTTGCTGTGTCGCAGGATTTGGCTGGGCCTTTAGCGCTGCTTTGCGGGCTGAAAAGTGGCGCTGGAGTTTGATTCTTGCGGCTGGGTTTGCCTTTGGGTGGCTGACGCTGACACGGGTCTTTTTTGGCAATGTCATCATGGCGGCCGTTGTGTTTTTGGTGCTACTGCTGATCGTGTGGGAAAGCCAGCGCGGTAAGCTGCTGCGAGCGCTGGCTATGATGGCGGTGGCCTTTACCATGTGTGTGCCGTGGCTAGCCTACACACATTCAATAACAGGAGAGAAGCTCTGCTGGTCCACGGTGAGCGGCGAGCTTCTCTACTGGATGACGAGCACACAGCCTGGTGAAAACGGTCACTGGTTCAGCGTAGAAGAGGCGCAGTATAAACCAGAGCTGGTGGCGCATCACCGTGAGTTATTTCTAACATACTATGAAGTGAGCGTGAAGGAACGTGAGGCAACCTTTAAAAGGATAGCGATGGAGCAACTGCGCGCTAACCCATTGGGCGTCTATAAAAACTGGCTGTCCAATTTATGCCGCCTAGTCTTTGGGTTTCCGCGTTCCTTCCAGACCGAGAATTTTCTCAATGTCGGACTCGTGGTCTTCAATGGACCTATCCTTCTGATCGCTTTGATCGCGCTCTACTACGGACTTAAAAAATGCCGAAGCCTACCAATTGAGGTGCTTCTTTTGGCCCTACTGCTTTTCATCTATCTTGGGGGGAGCACTCTCGCACCTGGCCAACCACGCTATTCAACGGTGATTTGGCCGTGGCTAGGGATGGGGATCGCCACGGTGCTCTCGCGGAGCCTGCGCGTCAGTGTGGTGAGAGATTAAACCAGCGGCTTGCGTGCGATCACTTTCATCTCGCCAATGTAGAGCGGCACGATCCACTGACGCAACTTTCGCGGCAGGATGGCTGAGGCGAGCCGCATCACGCGATAGATCAGCGGATTGAACTCGATGAACTGCGTGAGTCCGTAATCATAGGTCAGCGGTTTGAACGTGCGACTCACGTTGACCGGCTCCAGCCCGACCTTGATCATCAGCGCGCGGATGATCTCATGATCGAAGTAATGCAGATGTTCCTCAGGAATGTAGAACCACCAGCGCGATCCCATGAGCTGGGCGTAAATGCTCGACTTGTCCGGCATAGTCAGCGCGGCGTGACCGCCGGGCTTCAGGCGTGAGGCGATGTTCTGCAAAAAAGTCAGTGGATCGAGCACATGCTCCAGCACATCAAAGGCCGTGATGCAGTCGAAGTCCGGTCCTGCGGCCACGTCCTCCAGCGCCCCGCAGCGCACGGGCAGCCCGGCCTCCACCGCCTGGGCCACGGCCACGCTGGAGAGTTCCACTCCTTCCGCCTGTGCTCCCAGCTCCGCCGCTTCACGCACAAAGACACCATTCGCGCAGCCCACATCCAGCCAGCGGCCCTGCGGCCTGATCCAGGGTGTGATCTCCTTCAGTCGCTGCCTGGCCGTCATCGTCTTCATCTGTTCGGCAGAGGTAAAGGTCTGATACATGCCGCTGTCGAACTGCGCGTCGTAGTAGCGCTGAAGTTCGCTCAGCGTGGGCAGCGGCACCTGCTTCTCCAGACCGCATTTCTGGCATGCCCAGAACTGGCGGCCTTTCTTTTCAAACAACCAGCGCAGCGGATTCTCCCCGCAGAGCGGACAGGTGGCATTTGCATCGGGATGGGTAGCAGACATCGGGTACGCTTCACCCTCTCTTGGATTCTGGCAAATGCACAGACTTGCGATGAACGAAAGATCTCCCGTGGTTGCAGAATACTCCGACACGGCCTAGACAGAGCTTCGACATCATGCACGCCGCAGGCCCCAAGAACCCACTCCATGGCATCACGCTGGAGAAAATGCTCATCCAACTCGAAGCTCACTATGGCTGGGAGATGCTGGGACAGATGATCAAGATCAACTGTTTTAGTTTTCATCCGAGCATCAAGTCCAGCCTCATCTTCCTGCGCCGAACGCCCTGGGCGCGGGCCAAGGTGGAGGAGCTGTATCTAGACTCGATTCCTGACATGCAGCCGAAAACTGAAGCCGTACCTGCATTAAACACGGTGCAGAGCGCTGACCTCGAGATTGGCCTGCCTGAGGCGAGCGGAGATCTCGTGCATGAGTTCCTGCAGGAGGGTGATCTTGAGGCTCGGTTGAGTGTCGGACAGGGCGATGAACCAAGCACGATTGATGATGAGGCACTCGATCGTGTCGATGGCGACGACATCAGCAGACCGCGGTGAGCCATCGAGAAAGGCCATCTCTCCCACGGTCATGCCAGCCGTGAGCACATCAATGCGGCGGCGGCTTTTCCCCTCTGCGTGGATTTGCACTTCGGCATTGCCTTCGAGAAGGATAAACATTTCGTCTGCGCATTCTCCAGCCTTGATCAGCGTCTGGCCTGCCTCATAACGGCGAGACTGCAATTCACTTTTGAGGAAGGTGATCTCTTCGGCAGTGCATGCTTGAAAAAGAGTGCATTGCTTCATGGGCAGGATTCCCGTGGGGCGCCATGAGGCACCCGTGACGGCCATGAGCAGCGCGTCCTCACAGGCCTCAAGTGCAGCATCCACCGTGGCAAAGATGGCCTCGGGCGGGATGCCGACACTTTCGAGACGAGCTGTGATTTTTCCTGGCTGGCAGATGATGATTTGCACTCCCTGCTGAGTGAACCGAGTGCGTAGATCGGCCAGGAGTTTCAGGCTAACCGTGTTTGCTGTGACCACCGAACGGAGATCAAAAATGATGTGCAAGCAGCCAGCATTCACCAATTGAATAGTATGACGAATCACAGGTTCAAACGTGGTGAAGATGAGTCCGCCCTGAAGCTCCAAAACATGGATGCGCGGCCCGTGCAGCTTCAAGGTCTCGCGTGTCGAAGGTGGCAATCGGCGCTTTGCCACGACTTCACCGCCATGATAGGAAAGCCGCACCGCCGTGCGCGGCGTGGCGGTGGGATTCATCATGTGTAGGGATAACTCACGCGAAAGATCCATGCATACTTTGATCCCGCGTAAGCTGTTCCCCTGTGCGTCCAGGGCGGGTGAAAAAACGCCGATCCCGAGCTGCCCCGGCAACACGGCTAGGATGCCGCCACCGACGCCGCTTTTTGCAGGCAAGCCCACGCGATAAATCCACTCGCCCGACCAGTCATACATGCCGCAGGTGGCCATGACGCCGAGCATGTTATCGACATAGTGCGCGGCCATCGCGCGCTTCCGAGTCAGTGGCTGCACGCCTTGATTGGCCAGCGTCGCGCCCATGAGGGCGAGATCACGGCAGGTCACGCGGATCGAGCACTGCTGAAAATAAGTCTCTAAAGTCTCATGCGGATCTTCTTCGATAATCCCGAAATTCCGCAGCAACCAGCCGATGGCTCGATTGCGATGCCCTGTCTCGCTCTCACTATGATAAACCGTTTCATCAATGTCCAGATCTCGACCGGCGAATCCGCTCAAGTAGGCCAGCAGTCGCTCGAAGCGTGACTTGCCATCTTTTGACAAAACCTGGCCACAAGTGGCGATCGCGCCCGCATTGATCATGGGATTGAATGGAGCGCCAGTGCCTTCCTTTAGGCTGATCGCATTAAAGGCTTCACCCGATGGCTCTACACCGATGCGTGAGAGCACATGCTCTTCACCGCGATCTTCCAAGGCCAAGCCATAAGCTAGAGCCTTCGAGATAGACTGAATCGTGAATGGTTGGCGTGTGTCGCCGACCTCATAGACATGTCCGTCGCGCGTGGCGATGCAGATGCCGAACCAGTTGGGATCAGCTTTGGAAAGTTCAGGGATATAGTCCGCGACAGCACCTTCCATGAGGGGTGCATAGCGGGCATGAAGCGTCTCAAGGTACTCTTGGATGGGAGAGAGCATTGTCTCTCCCAAAGCAGGTATGGTGCCGGAGATGAGTATTATATTCGCGCCTGAGGAATCTATGTCTCAAGCAACCGCTGCCTTGCCTGGCCTTGTGGCCACAAAGACAGTGTGCGTCTTGCGCTTGGCCTGCGGGTAGGCTCGCGTCGGTACGACCTCGACTTTGAAGCCTGCTTTTTTCAGCCGCTTTTCAAAGCGCCGATCCTGGCTGGCGGACCAAAAAGTCGCGAGGGCACCTGGCTTCAGTGCTTGAGTGATCGCGGCGAAACCCTGCGCCTGATACAGCCGCGAGTTCCCATCCTGCACCATCGCGATGGGGCCATTGTCCACATCCAGCAGGATCGCGTCATAGTGTCCTTTGGGCGCTTGATTGATCACTTCAAACACATCTCCCACCGTGATCTGCACGCGTGGATCATCCAGCAGCAGGCCGTTCACCGTGCTCAGATGCTCGCGGTTCCAGGCCACGATCTCCGGCAGCAGCTCGGCCACCTGCACGATGGCATCTTTGCCCACCAGCTCCAGCGCACGCCGCAGCGTGAAACCAAAGCCGAGTCCGCCGATCAGCACACGTGCCCCAGCTAGATGAGCCAGCCGAGAGCAGGCCAGCTCAGCCAGCACCGTTTCTGATTCATACGCATTCGTGCCCATCAGCGGCTGGCGGTCCACCCGCAGATAAAAATGCGTGTCGTGTGAGTGCAGTGTCAGCTCGGCACCTTCAGGAGTGCGTGCTTGGGCGATGTTGAGGAAAGGTTTCAAAAGGTGGCGCTGCTATTCGTGCCGAATGTCCCGCAGCGCATCTTGAAAAGCAGTGCGTGTCGTGAGGCGAATTAAAAAAACGACTACGGCAGCATTTCGTGATTGTCGGGAGAAGCTGTGATCTGTATTAAGCACCAATTCGCGAATCACCTCTTATGATCCCAGGTCTGCAAATGGAAGAAATACTGAAAGCCATCTTGGATGGCTACAGCAAGGCATCCCTCAAACAGATGCTTCGGCTTCGGCTGGATAAGGATCTGGAAGACATCGTCGCTGATGGCCCGCTTAAAAACGTCGTCTTTGATCTGCTGGATGTCGCCAATCAAGAAGGCTGGGATGCTGCCTTCGTGCGTGAGGCCTACCGCTACAATCCAGGCAACGAGCCCATCCTGCGCATCTATGAGAAGTATGGCATCGCGCCGAAGATCGAGCTGGTCAGAGCGGGCGAGGCGGTGGCTGGCGTGGATGCTCGGCCTTCCTCCGCAGGTCTGCAAAAGATCATCCGCGATGAGAACCCAACACTGGACATCAACGCCTGGCGCACCCGTCTCACCGAGTTGGAGTCCCGCGTCTGCCGCATCGACATGGATGGCCGTCCGAAGGGCACAGGTTTCCTCATCGGGCCGGAACTCGTGCTCACGAATTACCATGTGGCTGAAGATCTCATCTCAGGCAAAAAGGTCAGTGCGTCCATGACCTGCCTCTTTGACTACAAGGTGCTGGCGAACAACAAGCTCAATGCTGGCACCCGAGTCGCGCTCGCCGCTGCACCGAGTGTTCTCGCGTGGTCGCCCTACAGTACCAGTGAAAAAACTGGGACACCCGACGCCGTGTTGCCTACTGAGGACGAGTTGGATTTCGCTGTGCTGCGTTTGGACCGCGCCTTTGCCAATGAGCCAGCAGATGCGCCGCGCGGCAATGAGGTGCTGCCATCAGCGGCTTCGGAGTTCAAAATTGGCCAGGGACTCATCATCGCGCAACATCCCGCCGGAGCCCCCATGAAGCTGGCGATCGACACCCAGAGCGTGGTCAGCATCAACGAAAACAAGACCCGCGTGCGCTACAAGACGAACACCGAAGGCGGCTCCTCCGGCTCGCCCGTCTATGACATGCTGTGGAATCTCTGCGCGCTGCATCACTACGGCGACCCCGACTGGAACAAGCCCACTTACAATCAGGGCGTGGCCCCGCTGCACCTCATCCGCGCCAAGATTGAAGCCGCAGGCTTCGGCGCACTTCTCGCCTAACTCCAATTACGATCATGGCTCTGAGTGGAACTCATCTCGAAACGCTCATCGACCTCGTCAAAGACGCCTTCAAGAAAAAGGATCTCGATGAATTGGTATATTTCAAGCTGGGCACCAAGATGTATGTGGACTGGGTGCCTGATGGGCAGACCTTGAAGGCGGATGTTTACATGCTCGTGACCACCCTCGATAAGCTGGGCTCGCTGGCAGACTTCATCAAAGCGGTCCTGGCAGCCCGGCCTCAGCGCGAGGACCTGCAAGCCAAGCTGCCCGAAATTCTGAGCACGCTCAGCGCCCAAAGCCTGACGAATAGCGACAACGCCACCGCCATCAAAAACACGGTCGAAGGCGTGGCCAGCAAAATGGATCTCGCACCCGTGCGGCGGATCCTCATGGACTCAAGGGGCGTGCTCACTGAGCTAACCGGGAAGATCGAACTGCTGCGCGCCTACAAAAACCTGCACGACGCCCTTCATAACGTCAAAATGCAGTTTCGCACCCTCGACAGATCATCACGTTTGATGGCATCTGATCCTGATCAGGCTGAAGACTTCGGGCGTGCTGTGGCCTTCCTGGAGAGTCAGGCAAAGATCATGGAGTCTGCCTTTCTGGATCTGCCGTCTCAGCCGCCGAAGATTCGCGAGGTGGAGAGAGTCTGGCTGGACAGCCTCACCGCCGCGATCACATCCGCCAAACAAGCCGCCAGACAAGAAGACACCGGCATGGCGCGGCAGGGAGTGGTTGAGGTTCGCAGGATTTTGAGCTGGGAGCCGCCACGCATCGACGGCATGCTGAGCAGCACGGCGGAAGCAATCGACCTCTCAAAACTCAAGGTCATCTTTTCCTCCGCAGCCGCCCTGCCTGATCTGGCCGAAGACATCACCATGCTGGAAGCGGGCAGGATCGCTTCCGAGCAGCTTTTGCGGCAGTTGAAGGCGCAGATTATCCAGCACGCCAAGTGGCAGGCTATCGACCAGAGGCTTGCAGGTGCGGATGACATCCTGCTCAAGGCAAGCGCAGAAGAGCACTGGGATTTCGATGCGCTGTGGAAGAGTATGAAGGAGATCATCAACGCCCTGATGGACACCGAACCGCAGAGCGTGTGGGCCATGACGATCACGGCTGCTGTCATCAAGGTGGAAGAAACGCGCCTGACCAATGATTGGAAGAAATTGGTCAAGGACTTCAATGGCTACCGTCAGGAGGCGACCGTACAATTCTTCGCCGTCGATACCAATCTCAAAAATATGGCCGGTGAAGTCAATAAAATCGGCGAGCCCCTGCGCAACCTCCTCAACGACCTCTAAGCATGGACACATCCACCACCAGCATCACGGTTATCGCAGCGCCTCCTATCGAGACACTGGCAGATCTGCGCTCCCAGCAGTCAGCCCTGCTCCAGAGGGACGCGGCTGGCGCGGGCACGGCCAAGCCGTCTCCCGGTGAGATCCTCGGTTTCCTGGAGTCGGCCAGCAAACTCGGGCGCAGCCTGGAAGATGAGGACGCACGCGAGACAGCGCAGGGCATCATGGATTTCTGGATCGCCCGTCTGCTGAGTGAGGCACCTCAGGCGACGGAGAGTTCGCGCCCGTTCATCCTGGAAGAGCTGGATGAATGCAGCGCCCAGCTCGTGGCCGATGATGCGAAGCAACTGCGTGTCGAAGCCGTCCAGGCAGCACGCCGTGCGGATGACATCATCGCCACTCCTCCAGACATGGAAGGCGTGAAGAAGCTGAAGGCGACGCAGCGGTTTGCTTGGGTGCCCGGCTTCTTGAAACCTCTCGCGCTGCGTGTGGCCTGGAAGGATGAGGAAGGCGCTCTTTTGAAACGACTGCTGCTGCGCTTTGTACGTCTGAAGGAAAACGCCCTCGAAGCGTACACCGTGCCGGTAACAAGTGATGACACCATTTTTCGTGAGACACATGCACAGCAGACGCTCGACCAGCTCATCGACGCCGGCGTGGTCAGGAAGCAGGAGGTCGTGGGCACCGGCCCGAGTTCCTATGTGCTCGCGCATGACAGCCTGATCACGAACTGGAGCTTCCTTCGAGACATCGTGACGCACCGAAAAGCCTTCCGTGAACTGGCGCGCGGCTGGGAAAATGGGAAGCGTCAGCCCGCCGCCCTGCTCACCACGGGGGAACAGATCGAGCAGGCACTCGACTACCCGCACCTTGATGAATTGGAAGACGCCTTTGTCGAAGCCAGCCGCCGCGCCGGGGAAAACTTCCGCCGTCTCGCACTCACGCTTGTCACCACGGCAGTCATCGTGCTCTCAGGCATGGTTTACTGGTTGTGGGACAGCAACAATCAGCTCAAAGAAGCAAACGCGGCCAAGGATAAGGCGGCAGCCGCACTCATCGAAGCCAACAAAGTCATACAGCAAAGAGCAGCACTTGCAGAAATCTCGGTTTCGAAGCTCTATTCGCTGCGTGATCTGCTGCTCACACCATTAGATGAGAACGGTAGGCCCGTCGGCACCAAGGAAGGCGGTGCCAAAACCAAGCAGTGGAGCTGGCCTCAGATCGATAGTCCCGTCATCACCTCAACAACGGCGAAAAAAGTGCTGTCAGTCCTTTCAAAGGTCACGCCGCCAGTACCCACTCCAGGCACGCCACAGATGGAAATGTTTTTGTCTATGGAAACCAGTGTCGCCGCACTTGATAAGGCAGCCTTGTATCAAACCGCTTTTGCCGCTACCCCGAAAACCCCAACCGATTCCGTGTTTGAGTTTCCAGCCCGCGTTCCGCTGCCTCGCCGCGTTGTGCCCGACAAGATCACGGAAGTCCGCTACTTCTATGTCGGAGCAGGCACGACTGGAAAAGTTAAGGACCCCGCGCGAGAGGCGGCGGATGCTGACAAAAAGCTCGCCGAGGAAGTGAAGCGCAGGCTCATCGACGCGGGGTTCAAGGCTGAGAAAATTACCATCGAACCCATACCTGACCCCACGACGCCAGAGAACTTCATCCAGCTCGTTTTCGCTCATGGAGCACTCGACTGAAACTTCACAACCCTTCTCATGCCAGACAACACCGCACTCCTCACCCGCTCGGGCCTTGATCTTGATGTCGCCGTTTTCCTCGCTGAGGCGGCGGCCATCAGTTACTCGGGTTCCATTTCCATCAAGGCCTGGGCGCTGGCTAATGGCTTCGGCGCGCAATGCACGACCTTTGATCACGATAACATCCAGGGCTTCTGGTGTGTGGCCGGAGAGGTCGCGCTGATGGCCTTTCGTGGCACGAGCAATCCTGGGCAGTGGTTGCGTGATGCAAGGTTTATTCCCATCGACAGCGAGTGGGGGCGTGTTCATGCCGGGTTCAAAGGCGGCATCGAGATCGCTGAGCCTGATCTCTTGGCTTTTGAAAAAGCTGCGGTCGATGCAAAGCATGTCTGGGTCACTGGTCACAGTCTTGGCGGTGCGCTGGCTGTGATGGCAGCGGCCCATTTGAAAAGGCGCGGCATCAGCGCAGCGCTCTACACCTATGGTCAGCCGCGCGTCGGGCTCAGCGGTTTTGCGGACCGTTTTGAGCAGGAGCTGCCAGACAAGCTCATCCGTTTTGTGAATCAAAGCGACATCGTGCCGCGCGTGCCGCCGGGCATTTTTTATCGGCACATGGGCATGGTGAAGCACGTCGTCTCCAGTGGCGAGGGCGGTTCATTTGGGTTAGAGGCCATAGCAGAAACAACCCTGGATGAAACCGAGATGGAACCCCTGTCGGAAGCAGAGTTCGCCGCCTTGCAGGAGTCTCTGAAGCAGCCGGGCACCGAGTCCTTTGAAGGCGCACTGCCATGGATCAGCGATCATTCGATGACGGAATACGTCCGCCTGCTCACCGAGATCCGCGGCTAGCTCGGTATCGTGGCTGTCTCTGAAATGTTCCGCTGCGCATCTTGAAATGCGCCGAGCACTCCCCATACTCGGGCGAACACTTCCCCGACCTCACTGCGCGCCATGCTTTCCTTTCTCAAAATCCGCAACCTAGCCCTCGTCGAGGATGTCACCTGGGATCTGGTGCCCGGCCTCGTCG